>NZ_JADBRE010000068.1:0-2622 GCF_014930525.1 Enterobacter cloacae complex sp. S1 | reverse complement strand
TTTATATAGGAAAATTCGGTTTATAATCGGCTGCTGGTTGTGTTTTTTCGTTTTGGTAGGTATGGCAATGTGCGAAAGAATGTTTGAAAAAGGTCTTTATTCTGAATGGGTTATACGCAATAGCCTGTACTGGATGACTTCGCTTACTCAGTGGAAGCTTTGTGAAGATATATCCTCTTGGACAATCTCTTTTGAAAACGATAGTCCCGAATGCCTCTATGAATTCGAGAGGCTGCTGAATGATTACACTTTGCGAGAAAAACTACAGCATAAAACAGGGGCGTTGAGAGATTCTATTGTCCATAAAGTGCTTCGCAGTGTCGATGAAAGGCTTTCGTGATGGAATTGATGCCATTCAATTTTGACAGATTGCCTAATGGACAGGTGTTTATAAGCAACCTCGCTGGTTTTCATCACTTCATTGATGAGCAAGAGCTGCTTGATCTTTCTAATGAGCAAATCAATGCGGAGCAATCAAACGCACTAGAAAGCAAGCTGTTCATAACCAACGAAAGCTCATCAGGTATTGCTCCCTATGCTTTAAGTTCTGCTTTTGCAAAACGATTGATGAATGAACTGGCGATCAGGCCAATTTTCATGATTGTGCCCACATTACGTTGCGACCATACCTGCAAGTATTGTCAGGTCAGTAGAGCTTCAGTGAACGCCTCTGGTTATGATCTAGATCCCGATCTCATCCCTGATATCATTTCGACTATCAAAAAACTATCGACACCACCTTACAAGATAGAGATACAGGGTGGAGAGCCACTCTTGCGGTTCGATTTAATTCAGTCTATCTATGAGCAATGTATTGAAACGCTGGAAAGCACCGATTTTGAGATGGTGATAGCATCAAGCCTGTCTGTCTTGAATGAGGATATGCTTGAATGGTCGAGAGACAGGAACATAACGTTCTCTGTTTCGCTTGATGGTGAGGAAGTTGTTCACAACAGTAATCGAATTCTTGGTCATGGGCTTGCTTATAGTAAAACAGTATCAGGAGTAGAGGCTATCAAACGGTCTTTAGGCGCTGGTCGCGTTGCAACGGTTACTACAGTTACTAAAGATCTTATCAGGCATCCTGAATCGATTGTCCAGGCTCACTTGTCTCTTGGCCTCAAGGACATGTTTATCCGACCTGTTAGTCCCTATGGGTTTGCACAAAAAGCATCGTTCACCTTTTCTATGGACGAATACTTAAGTTTCTATGCCTCGTTGATAGATGAAATCCTTAAGATGAATAATGAAGGGATAAGGGTTGTGGAACATTCGGCCTCCATTCATCTGAAAAGGATCTTCAATCCCGGCTTTAGTGGTTATGCGGATTTAAAGTCGCCAAGCGGGGTCGTGCTTAACAGTATTCTTTTCAATTATGACGGTCGAGTATATGGTAGCGATGAGAGCCGTATGTTGCAGAAGGTGAACCCTGAAACGGAGTTCAGTGCGGGTGAGGTTAAAACGCTATCATTTTCTAAGAGTCCTTACTATAACGCAGTGTTGAGTTCATCGTTCAATTTTGCTCTGCCAGGTTGTGATACATGTGCATATCAACCATTTTGCGGTGCAGATCCATGCCAGAACATAAGTGTACAGGGTGAGCCTGTTGGTGATAGGAGTCGTTCAACGTTTTGTCAGTATCACAAGGGGATGTTCAGGTATCTGATGAACTGCATCTCAGAAGGTGGTCCGAAGGCTGAGATGCTAAAAGGATGGGCATATGTCTGAGGTTATTAGGAACGATATCTTTCATTTTGCTTCAAAAAAGAATGTGCCCACGGGGTTCTATCGGTTATGCAAACAAAAACCAATGAACCCTTTATTCTTTTTGCCCAATTTACTGGTAGTTGCTGAAGGCAATAATGATGCCATTCAACCATACTTTGATTTCTCTGTTATTAGCACTGAATTATATGAGTCAATTGAAGATGGAGATATTGGGATAATCAACAATGGCAATATGATACGCGTAATTCTGTCCCGCAGAGCCAATCATAATACTGTCTTAGTAACGGAACGCTGCAATAACTTATGTCTGTTTTGTTCGCAGCCACCAAAGAAATCAAATGATGACTGGCTACTTACCCAATCAGCTCTTGCTATAGCTTCATTTGGTTTGGATGGAGTTGTTGGGGTCAGCGGTGGAGAACCTTTGCTGTATGGAGATGATTTCCTTCACTTCATTGATTTTATCATCGAGAATTCACCAGATACTGCTTTGCATGTTTTAACAAACGGACGCAAATTTGCTGATATCAACTTTACTCAGGAAATGGCAAAGCGAAGCAAAAAGATCAAAATCACCTTTGGTATCCCGCTCTACTCATCAAGACCACTTGTGCATGATCATCTGGTAGGGAGTGATGGCGCATTTAATGAAACGGTTAAGGGGTTAATCAATGCAGGAAACTCAGGGATTAATATCGAACTTAGAGTTATTCCGACACTGGCTAACTATACAGAATTGGATGATATTGTAGACTTCGTTGGCCGAGTGTTCTCCAACATTAATCAGATTTCCCTTATGGGGCTGGAATCTATCGGTTGGGCACGAAAGAACTGGTCAACAATCTTCATTGAGCACAGCAGTTATAGTGAGAAAATAACCTCCGCCATAGACGC
>NZ_JADBRE010000067.1:0-1474 GCF_014930525.1 Enterobacter cloacae complex sp. S1 | reverse complement strand
GATATTAATTGTAATGGCCTTCTTCCTGTTATTGCCAACAAAAGGATATAACAATACAAAAAGCATTGAATTTTCTTCTCATGATAAAATTTTCCAACGGCGTTAATGATGTTATTTAATTCCGTTTCAGTTAAAGGTCCTTTATTTGGATCTCGTCTTTTAACTGCATCTCCTGTTTGGTTTGGAATGATTTTTATTTTCTCCAGCATTCTAATGGCAGTCGCTTCTACCCCAGGGTAATTAAGATTTTTCCATTTAATGATGAAAGCCTTAATTAAGTTTAGTTTGTAGTTTCTTTCAGAACCTAAATAAACATTCAATTGATATATTGCTTTGTCATCAATAGTATCGATGGTTATTGCACCAAACCACTTATAAAATAGAGTGTTAATATTTTGTATATAAAAAGAACTATATTCAGACGCATAGTAAGCTAATGTTTTTAAGTAGCTAAGTTTCATTTTTGTAGGCATTATATCTACAACTTTATGAGGGTATACGCAGTTTTCTTTATCAAGTTGCCATTTCTTATCTGACAGTTTGAAACTATATCTATTCATCTTAGCAAAAAAAATTTGCTCACTTTCAATACATTTGATTTCCAAATTAAACCCCACTAATTATTTTACTTACTGATTTATAGACCTTTAGGACGACATCCTTCTCTTGTTGGGATATATATTTAAAATTGTATCTATCACACATGATTGACTCCTTTGACCAACCCATTAGATAATTCCTTAAATCTTTCCTTCTACTATATTCTAATTCAGCGCCTTCTATTCCTTTAGAATACATATAATTCCAAGAGTGCCTTAACCTATGACCTGAAAGATTATATAGCTTTGGACTTGCTCGTTTCAGTGTTGATATCACCTTCTCATAAGCTGAAATGCTTAAGGGTTCTCCTGCATTTTTTCCGGTGCAATGAGCCACCAATAAGAAATTATGCTTTTTCCTTTTTGTCATTTTTTCCCTGCTATTGCTTATGTAATCAAAAATTTCACTGGCTAACTCATCAGATAACGGAATAACCCTTTCTCCAGTCTTTACTAATGGTTGATAAGATCTTCCATCTTCTTTTGAATCATGTCTTCTGACTACACTTAAAGTGTTGTCTCTGAGATCAAAATCATCTATTTTAAGATTGAGCAACTCTCCAGCCCTTAAACCTAAATTTAAGAGCAAGGTAAATATTAGTCTGTTCCTGACCTGTACTTTCTTATGGAAAGGGTTTTCAATCCCGCCAATTTCCAATAGACGGAAAAGCACATTGATCTCTTCTTCGTTTAACGATTTTTCAGATATTTCATTCATATTCAATGAACTGTTTCTTGGAATATGTGCTCTGATACTTTCAATAAATACTTCTACTTCATACTTTGCATGAATCCCCTTTGACGAATTAACTAATCCACATAACCACTTAAGGTAGCGTGAAAAAACGTGTACTCTATAACTAAAGGTTCTCTTC
>NZ_JADBRE010000066.1:0-219 GCF_014930525.1 Enterobacter cloacae complex sp. S1 | reverse complement strand
GAGATCCCAGAGGTATTGATAGGTGGAATCAACTTCGGTTGATTAACACGATTTACACCAACCTGCGTTTTACGCAGGTTTTTTTTTGCCTGTAAGTTCAACCTGTAACAGCAAAAGAGAATATTCACAACTGGTTGCACTTCGGCTCATTCCCTTGCGTTTTCCCGCTGGCGAAGCCTGTCGCCGGAGGCCACAATCAAGATCCCAGAGGTATTGATT
>NZ_JADBRE010000065.1:0-1989 GCF_014930525.1 Enterobacter cloacae complex sp. S1 | reverse complement strand
TATTTAGATTTTGTAACTTGAAAATTAAATCATAGCATGGAACTACATAGAAATTATCTTAAGTAGCTCCGCTTCGCGGAGCTGCTTACTTCGACGTGGTCAATGTGTGGGCATGACCAGAAATAAACTCTTTTATTTCATTATGTAGAAGTGGTTTCAAAAGCTCCATCGGGAGCTTTTTGGTTAGCATTGATATCTATTAACCAGAATGTTCCTGTCCGCTTTTCGCTCAAAGCAGACTGTCAGGTTTGATAATTTGCTGCCAGATGAATCTTTCAGATCAAGTCTGAGCTAATACACTTTATCTCGGCCCGGGCTTTGAGTTCGGCAAGCTCACTCTCTATACTTTTTACCCGGTTGGCTAGCTCCTTCATGGCCTCTACATATAGGGCGCTCATCGCACTGTAGTCCACGGTTTTTAGATCGTTAATCTCTTCTCCGGTCGGTGTAGTGCCGGTCCCGCCAGAACTTACAGCAACGGGTAACACTTTTTCCAAATCCTGAGCGATGATGCCTGCGCTGTGCACCGATTCTGATTCAGTCAGTTGGATGCCGAACGTATAACCCGTCAGGGAACAAATCTTCTCCAGAGCGTTACTGACGGGCTCTTTATCGAACTTCACTCGCTCATCCGAAGTCTGGTTCACAGAAATACAGGTAAACCTGCCATCAGCTCCGAAAGAGAAGCTATAGCCATTTGCTCCATCATTATCATTATTATCTGGCCTGAGCCGGATGGTACCTTCCTTGGGCGCATAGATTACCCCTCGTGATTCAATACCTCCCGCACCGTAAAACCACACGTGAGCGTTCTGTGTATCGCTAGAGGCCCATACGTTTGATGACGTTACGGCTTTTAGTGAGCCGCCTGCGTTAATGCTCCCTGAAGCAGTTATGCTGTTCTGGCAGGTGATAGGATTTCGAAACTCAAAACTGTCACCGATAAAAGTGTATTTTCCAGCATAGAAAGTGAAATCACCCTTTCCCATTCCACCATTTGAATTACCACCACATAGGATGCGCGCGTCATAGTCATTAGTGCCAAGAAAATGGAAATCAACAAAGCTTGCAGAAGAGGCCTTTTTCGCTCCAATTTCGAGGCTTCCGAAGTTGGCTGTAACGCTATCTCCCAAACCGACCTTTATTCACCCGCATCAGCAGTCATGGCCAGCTCTGCCGCACTGATTTTTTTGTTGTATAAAGAATCAGCAGGCATTTCGACACGCACGGACACAAACTGGTCATGGGGGATGTCGACCGGATCACCATCACCCACACCTTCCAGTTCGTTCCTGGCGAATGCAGGCGCATCAGGGTGTGCGCGATGATAGGTTTTCACCAGCACAGAGCCATCCGCGTTTACCTCATAATCCAGCCAGATAAGTGGCTGCTTGTTGCGATCGGTAGGTATGTCAAAACCGCCATCAATGCCGCCCCATGCTGCGTCTGAGTTCAGTCCCTGACATCCTTCAATCCGATATTCACCTGTGGACAGACGGGTTACAGTGCAGCCCTCAGATTCATCGTTAGTCTGGTATGTTCCATCTGAAAATACTTTGATCACCGGCGATGCAGCCTTAAGCGTTCCGTCGCTGGCTTTCGTGGTGTTCTGCGTTGAATAAAGGGTATGCGTAGTAGAAAAGCCAACGTTAGTTAGCCCGGAAACAGTCCCGTTTCCCTGACGATACTTGAGGCCCTGCGACGTAGAGGCTAACTGCCATGACGTGTAGCCGCCCCCTGTTGCATCATGCCATCCCCGCAGCGTTAACATGCCGGTATAGACATCTGCACCACTTCCACCTCCCCAAGCATTCGCCCCCAGTTGGATGCCGAAAGACATGCCCAGCGGGTATTGAGTAATCAAATCGTACGAAGCGAGTGACCTGTAATCGCGATGAACCTGAGCCATAACAGCAGCTCCGTTTATGTACGATGACACCGGGGCAAACTGGCTATCAACATCTCGTGTAGCGCTGTTTCCCAAACCGA
>NZ_JADBRE010000064.1:0-223 GCF_014930525.1 Enterobacter cloacae complex sp. S1 | reverse complement strand
ACTTAACTCTTCTACGCCCTCCAGATTAAACTGAATTTTGCTTATCTTGTCTTTTATATCCTGCGCATCCTTGTTATATTTTCTCAACTCATCGAGGTCTACAGGAATTTCCTCAGCAGCTGCATGCGCATCATTTATTGATTTTATTTTAGCTTCAAGAGATTCAATGTTAGGTTCAATTTCTTTTATTCTCACATCTATATTTTTAATTCTCCTAGTAATG
>NZ_JADBRE010000063.1:0-1661 GCF_014930525.1 Enterobacter cloacae complex sp. S1 | reverse complement strand
AATCTATAAAACCTCGGTTTAGGAAGTAGCGCTACGAAAGACGTCGGAACGGCATCCGGGGACGTCATGCAAGTGGGAGCATTTGGATTACCTACTGGTGATGCCAGGGTATTTAAAACAGACTCGGCAGTTGCTCCTGATGGGACAAACTTCAACAGCCTTACAGAGCCAGGAACTTATCGTTTACTTTTGGATATGTCGAAATCAACTTCAGGACCTATCTCAAGTTGGTATGGGTATGTTCAAAATTATGTTCGTATTGCCAACGTAGCACTAACGCAGTTTTGTTTGCCATATCCAAGCCAAACTGATGCTGGACGATTTTTTTTCAGGGGTTACAACACCAATGCCTGGAGCCCATGGAAGGAGATCATGACTTCAGCGGTGTCTGATAGAACTATGAAAAACATCGGCGATGACCTCGATCTGGAAGCGGCGTTGTCAAATATCTGCCGGATGGAATTCAAGCACTTCACTTTTAAAGATGATGAAACCCAGACCCCACGGCGCGGGGTGATATCCCAGCAGATTGAAACGATTGATCCCGAATACGTTAAAGAAATAGGCGGCATACTGCATCTTGATCAGACGCCAATGTTGCTCGATGCGCTGGCTGCAATCAAGGCCCTGACAATCCGTGTCAGGGTATTGGAAGAACAGTCTGGCATTGAGGTTTCAGTTCAGTAAGCTATATCTGTATTAGTTCAAACTTGATCTGGTACTGTTGCTGCACAGGGCTTAACCTGAGCTGACAGTCCGCTCTGTGCCAAAAGCGGACCTTTACGTATAGGAATATCGCGAATTAGTCGCAAATGAAATGTCATTCCCGGAGACATTATTTATTAAGATTTGTCAGGGTATGATTCATACAAACAGCGAATGCCTTCGATAATTTTATCTCGCTCGCCAAGAGACCATTTGTAAAAATCAAAAAATTCTTGGCAGTAGATACCAGAAAACGCCAGATATACCAGGACGGCAGCGTCTGGTTTTGGTCCTCTTTTTATCTCATCCAAATCTTTGTTTGTGCAGGAACGCATGGTGTCCCTGATATTCGTATCGTTAGCTAACGATACGCTGACCGCCAGCACTACTGCTCTCTCGGTATGACTGAGAGCATTACTGGCTGAAATAATTCGCCCATAGAGTGCGGGATGCGGGGTATTATTACTTTCCGCTATCGCTTGCTGAACACGTTCCTCCTATACTGACATAAGGCGACTGATGAGATCGCTGAGCAAATCTTGCTTTGACTAATGATCGTACATTACCGTTGCCTTACTGACGCCAGCCTCTTTTGCAACGGCATCGATTGAAAGTCCAACTGCACCTTCCCAAAGAACAACCCTTTCGCGTTTCATTGTTTCACCGGGTGAGGTCGTGCCAGCGCCGTCGCATCCAACATCATGCGGGCAGCAGCAGATCCCATGGATGCGATAAAAAACCATCATAACCTATTGATTATTACTTTTATTTTTAAATTTTAATCCAGTGCTAGATTTCTGCTTATCCCTAGGAACTAAATCATGGAGGTCGAGATTGCCTCCAAATCCTGTTGAGTAAGTGTGCATTTTGTACATGAGGGTTTAGTCAACAATGTCTTTATTTTAGATTATTCCTATGGTAAAAAAGAGAAAATTGATAGTTTAGATATTTAAGGT
>NZ_JADBRE010000062.1:0-925 GCF_014930525.1 Enterobacter cloacae complex sp. S1 | reverse complement strand
ATCCGTGGGGGTTGACTCCTGACGATCTCATTCGTTACCGGCCACATGATTCTCTTTCTGCTCAAGGTGGAGCTAGAAGCTCTGCTATTTCTAGGGCATGGGTGCAAGAAAAAGCCTTATTGCAGGATGGTGGGGCTGGCACAAGAAATTGGACAGCGCAAGAGAGGGATTTAATTTTGAAGACTCCCAACAAGAGCCTAACCTCTGTGATGTCCCGGGCAGGCTATACCGGGCATCATATCAATTCGGTAGAAGGCAATGGTACACTTGGTTCCAAATGGCAAGGTGATCCGAGGAACATTGTATTCTTGAAAAATCATAACCATCCCGACAAGTTCAATGAGCATGTCCATGGTGATCAAGGACATAGAGGGAATACTAAGAACTCGACGCGTGGGCGCTTAATCGATAGAGAAAGAACACTAAAATCTAGACAACGATGTAAGCAATTATAGGTGGAAAGATGAACATAAAAAATGCAGTCCAAGATCTTGTGAACAAATTTAAAATGAATGAATTGAATATGGGAGAGATAGACTATACAGACGATGAAAATGAGACTTCTTTTCCCGTGAATTTAAATGGGGAGGTTGATTTTTTTTATCGTCATTTGATTTTAAATGACAGTCCAACATTTGATGGTACTTTTTATTTACAGATTATTGAACCTCAAGATCTCAACGAAATATTATCCGGTTGGCGAGTTCAAAATGATACGGCTTGGCGCGATGAATATATAATCTTTGCTGAAAGAAATGGTGACGTTCTTTTTTGTGACACCCAAAATCTAACATCTCCTGTTTATGGTAGCATTCAAAAACGAAACTTTATAATTTCTGGTTCCTTAGCTGACTTTTTGAATGCTTTTTGTTCTGCTATTGAGATGGAACAAAATAATTATGATGGTGATGCTACAGATGATGAA
>NZ_JADBRE010000061.1:0-1702 GCF_014930525.1 Enterobacter cloacae complex sp. S1 | reverse complement strand
CCCTTATGGTAACAGCTGCCGGGATAATTACTGTCTTTCCAAGAGCTATGTTAAATTTGAAAGTAAAAGAACTTCATTTAATACTTTTAAATAATAAAGAACAATATTATGATCAATCAAGATGTTTCAAAAAACAAATAATCTATATTATGTTGTTAGGATTCATTGCTATGATGGGCTATGTTTATCTTGCTGCTAAAAACGCATCAACAATTGAGATTATGATCGTTGGCTTATGTATTTTTTCATTTATTTCCGTTGGACAATACTCTATTATTGAATCAACATTAATAAATCTTGTCGGAAAAGAGAAGTTATCTTTATTGTTAAATGCTATCACGTTCACAATTTTCATCATTATGTATTACATTATGCATAAATTTATTTCGTTCCCACCTTTGATAGCTATTGTTATTTTAAGTGGTACTGTTCTTATTGCTTATTATATAAGATATTTTGTAATGAAAAAGGTATTGGCGGAGGTCTAATATGTCCTTTTTAACGTATAACAGCATCTTAAATGCAGAGTTTGATTGTTTTATTAGCACTACAAAAGCATCCTACAAATTTAGTATGGCTGATGGGGAAGGCTGTGTATATTATGATTCAAGCGATTGGTTAGATGAGCCGCACAACAACTCTAACAAAAGTGAGATAATTATTTCAGGTTGGTTTGTAAATGACAAATATGAACGTAACAATTTGAATTGGTTGCAAAAATGTCTTGATGAAGGTGAAGAGTTTACAACTATATCTAAAAAAATAATTTCTGGCATGTTTATATGTTTATACTACGATAAAGATGTTGGTAATGTTAAGGTCTTCACTGATCCGTTTTCGCTATCACCTCATTATTACAATATCTCTGACGGTAGTCTTCATATCTCTCCATGTGCAGCAATATTCTCTCAGCCTAAAAACAAAAGTATTGAAGAAATTCTTCTAGCACAAGGACATCTTTTCGGTAATTATACAATTTATGAAAACGTGTATCGCTTTATACCTGGAGATATTATTGAAATTGTAAACTCTGATATAAAAGTGTTTATCTATGGTTATGAAATTAATGCAGTTGATAATATTGATGTGATTCAGGAAGCTAGAGCACTTTTGTCAGCCACACCTTCTGAATTACAATCAATTGCATTATCGGCAGGATTCGATTCTAGATTTATACTCACTATTTCGGACCCTAAATTTGCGTATACATGGGGACCCGAAAATTCTGCTGACGTACAGAATGGTAAAAAATTGGCTGCATTTCGGAACATAATATTTGAATCTTTTAGATTTAAAAGTAACTCAGTTACTGAAATTGACAAGTCAATATGTAACCAGCTTTTTAGTGGAAGTGTCAGAGCATATAATCCCCAGTTTTTCAGTAACTATCGCCATGCTGCCAGTTTGTCGGTGAAAAATACAATAGCTCTTGATGGTTATTTAGGGGATGTATTGCAGCGAGGTGTTTACATGTCTTTTGGAGGTAAATTAGGTGAATTTTATAAACTTTTTCCGTTTTTAACACCTTTATTATTAAAGCCCGAGCATTTGTTAAGAAAGCGTTACAGGAAATTAAGCGATGAGCAATTTAATTATGTGTTGGAAGATTTTCATAATAAAACTTCAAAAATAAATGGCATAGACCCTTTACAAAAAGTGACTTACTATGAATTCATTTATGGACGAGGGCTTCGTTTTATTA
>NZ_JADBRE010000060.1:3909-4166 GCF_014930525.1 Enterobacter cloacae complex sp. S1 | reverse complement strand
AATGAGTTAGCTAAAAACGTTTAACGGACATCTACGGACGTGCACGGTCTTTTTTGTGCCCCTATCGGTGCCCCCTCTTTCAAAATGCCCCCAAATTGCCCCCAAAATCCCCCTCTATTGCGTAGCTCTTTCCAGTTTCGCAACGTCCCGCTTTACGCCCATCTGACGATTAAGCATAATTACAACCGATCCGATTGTAAGACTTAACCAGCGCGCGCTACTTTTCTCCCTGCCCTATACTTTCAGTCTGACTGACT
>NZ_JADBRE010000060.1:0-3810 GCF_014930525.1 Enterobacter cloacae complex sp. S1 | reverse complement strand
CTGACTGACTGGAGGTTTCTATGTGTGGACGTTTTGCACAAGCCCAAACTCGTGAAGAATATCTGGCATATCTGGCCGATGAAGCCGATCGTGACATCGCTTATGACCCGGAACCTATTGGCCGATTCAACGTCGCTCCCGGTACCAAGGTCCTGCTACTGAGCGAACGCGACGAGCAGCTGCACCTCGATCCGGTGTTCTGGGGTTACGCACCGGGGTGGTGGGATAAACCGCCACTGATTAACGCGCGTGTCGAGACGGCTGCCACCAGCAGAATGTTTAAACCGCTATGGCAGCATGGCCGGGCTATATGTTTTGCGGATGGGTGGTTCGAATGGAAGAAGGAAGGCGACAAGAAACAGCCCTACTTCATTCACCGCGCCGATGGCCAGCCGATTTTTATGGCAGCGATCGGCAGCACACCGTTTGAGCGTGGCGATGATGCAGAAGGTTTCCTGATAGTGACGTCTGCGGCCGACAAAGGTCTGGTCGACATTCACGACCGCCGGCCATTGGTTTTGTCACCGGAAGCCGCCCGGGAGTGGATGCGCCATGATATAGGCGGGAAGGAAGTGGCAGAGATAGCAGCCGACGGCGCTGTTCCAGCCGACAAATTTATCTGGCACGCTGTGACGCGCGCCGTGGGGAATGTGAAAAACCAAGGACGTGATCTATTAGAACCAGTCTCGCTCTAGTACTATGTATTCACTAATATTCTTCGTGGTTTAAGCAGGGAATGCCTAATGAATAACTGTCGTGATTGTAGAAATCCAATACACCACGGAGCTAAAAAATGTCACCACTGTGGAAGCTATCAGAACTGGATCCGTCACCTCAATACGTTTGCTCTGTTTACTGGCTTCTTTCTGACACTGCTTTCAATATGGACAATTCCATTCATTAATGGTGTTTTTCAATCTAAACAGGCAGAAATAGTTACCTCTATCATATCTGGCGAGTCAAATAAGCTTCATTTTATGATCGCCAATAACGGCAATCAGCCGGCAGCAATTACTTCTATTGAAATTGACAGCAAGATGAGTTTCGGGATAGGTACATGGTACCTCGATAACCAGCTTGATGGCACACTCCTTGAACCAGGGCAAGCTAAAGTACTTAATGCCTCAAACGGGGCACCTATACCTTCCCCTCTTCCCTATGAAATTCAGACGATTTTAAATTCCAAAGACGATGTACCAAAAAACTGTACTTTAGTCATCCAATACGTCGAACTTAATGGCAGCAACAAAACTTTTACTTATCCTTTTACGTGTTCGCCTGTCGAAGTATCTCAATCCCATGGCGGCCTAACTGACCGTCAATAAATCGGCATAACGAGTTGTGTAGCGAGGTGAGAGCATGTCACGTTTCATCTGCCACTGCTGCTGTATGCCCTGCCCAGCAAAGTAGAGCGTGCCTTTTCCGCCTTTAGCATTGAGCTGGTCGAGGACCTGCATCAGCTGCGCACTGTCTTCACGCGGCGCGTTCTCGTCAAACAGGTTGAGCTGGGCCACACCCTGGCTGAAGAAGTCGCCCAGCATAATGCCAGCCTTTTGATAGCGGTGCCCATCCTTCCAGATTTTGTCCAGGCACTTTACAGCGGCGTTGATTATGTCGCGTGAATCCTGCGTGGGGGTGAGTAGCTTAATTGACGCGCTGTTGCCGTAATATGGCTCGTTAAGCGCGAATGGTGAGGTTTTCACAAACGTAGAGATAAAGCGGCAGTACTGATGCTCACCGCGAAGCTTTTCAGCACCCCGAGCGGCATAGGAGCAAATAGCCTGACGCATTTGTTCGTACTCTGTAATGCGTTCCCCAAACGACCTGCTGCAAACAATTTCCTGCTTTGCTGGCGCAAACTCCTCCAGATCCAGACATGGCTCACCGCGAAGCTCTCTGACGGTTCGCTCGAGTACCACGTTAAAGTGTTTGCGGATAATCCATGTGCTTTGTTCTGAGAGGTCCAGAGCTGTTTTGATGCCCATAGCATTGAGCTTCTTGGTGATGCGCCTGCCGACGCCCCACACGTCCTCTACTGGTACCAGAGCCAACAACCGACGTTGCCGATCGACATTCGAGAGATCAACCACGCCGCCCGTCTGCCGCTGCCATTTTTTCGCGGCATGGTTAGCCAGCTTAGCGAGGGTTTTCGTCTGCGCGATGCCAACGCCAATGGTAAGGTGCGTGCGCTTCAGAACCGTAGCGCGAATCTCTTTGCCAAACTCCGTCAGGTCCCGGCAGTTGCGGACACCTGTCAGGTCGCAAAAAGCTTCGTCGATACTGTAAATTTCGACGCGGGGGCTCATTTCCTCGAGCGTAGTCATTACCCGGTTCGACATATCAGCATAGAGCTCATAGTTGCTGCTGAAGCAAACAACGCCAGCGCGCCGGAATAAGTCCTTTTGCTTGAAGAAAGGCTCCCCCATGGTAATTCCAGCAGCTTTGGCCTCGGCGCTGCGCGCTATGACGCAGCCGTCATTATTCGAAAGAACAACCACCGGCCGTCCTCTCAAATCGGGCCTGAACACTGTCTCGCATGATGCGTAGAATGAATTCACATCACAGAGCGCAAACATATCAGCTGGCCGATTTAACAATGAAAGTAACTACGCCGAAAACGTCCAGCGTATCTTCGCTGCCTACCAAAATCGGACTGTAAGCACCGTTCATCGGATTGAGCTGAACAGTTGGACGCAGTTGAAGGCGTTTAACAGTAAATTCCCCATCCACAGCCGCAATGACAATGTCTCCGTGTTCAGCAGTCCGTGAGCTATCAACCACCAGCAGATCACCGTCGCTGATCCCCGCTTCTATCATCGAATCCCCTGCGGCTTTAACGAAATACGTTGAGCTGGGATGGGAAACAAGCAACTCATTAAGATCAATGCGCTGCTCTACATAATCAGCTGCGGGGCTGGGAAAACCACATTGCACCAAATCGCTGTATAGTGGGATTGCGATAATTTCTCGCAGTTCAGTAGGCCTGATAAATTCCATTACGTACACCTCAAATACTGTTTTTATATACAGTAGTTTCATTTCTGTTAGCACGCAACACACCGTAGTCGTAGCGACTGTTTAAAGCTTCACCGCTTCGTTTCTAAGTTTCTACCAGGCTTCGAATTATTATTTTTGTAAATTTTCCGACTGGAATCCCAGATGCACAAATTTAAGCCGGTTTGGATGCAGGGAATTTTTTATAAAGCGTACAGACAGCAACATCATAGATAATTGCCACCTGCTTTCTGTCCATTCCGTTTGAAATCAACCTACCAGCCTGCGCCCATTGCTCCTGGGTTAACTTCGGCCTTCTGCCGCCTATGCGCCCTTTCTCCCGGGCTGCCGCCAGTCCTGCCCGGGTGCGTTCCACGATCAACTCCCTCTCCATCTCGGCCAGGGCTGACATGATGTGGAATATGAAACGCCCCATTGGGCTGGATGTATCAATGCTGTCCGTGAGGCTCTTAAAGTGAATGCCGCGCTGCCGGAGTTCGTCCACCAGCAGAACTAAATTTCGCATGCTTCGCCCGAGGCGATCCAGCTTCCACACTACCAGCGTATCGCCCTCATTCAGAGTTCGCAGAAGCTTTTTAAGCGCTGGCCGGTTCGCTACCGTCCCGCTCATTTTTTCCTCAAAAACCTGTTCACATCCTGCGCGTTCGAGAGCTTGTCGCTGGAGATCCGTATTTTGGTCATTTGTTGACACCCTTACGTAGCCAATTTGCATGTTTTTCACCCAATATTTTCTGCAAAAAATCAGGTGAAGTTATCGGCCAAGCAGCCCTAGAGCAATCTATAAAACGTCGGTTT
>NZ_JADBRE010000059.1:0-307 GCF_014930525.1 Enterobacter cloacae complex sp. S1 | reverse complement strand
AAAACCTGCGAGCTGGCCTGCAAGGATTACAAAGACCTGACCCCGGACGTCAGCTTCCGGCGTATTTATGAATATGCGGGCGGCGACTGGCAGGAGGACAACGGCGTCTGGCATCAGAATGTCTTCGCCTATTACCTGTCGATTGCCTGCAACCACTGCGAAGATCCGGCCTGCACCAAGGTCTGCCCGAGCGGGGCAATGCACAAGCGCGACGACGGTTTTGTGGTGGTGGACGAGGATGTCTGCATCGGCTGTCGCTACTGCCACATGGCCTGCCCGTACGGCGCGCCGCAGTACAATGCCGCCA
>NZ_JADBRE010000006.1:111602-169393 GCF_014930525.1 Enterobacter cloacae complex sp. S1 | reverse complement strand
ATTAACAGAATTTGCCTGGCGGCTGTAGCGCGGTGGTCCCACCTGACCCCATGCCGAACTCAGAAGTGAAACGCCGTAGCGCCGATGGTAGTGTGGGGTCTCCCCATGTGAGAGTAGGGAACTGCCAGGCATCAATCAAGTGAAGAGGCCATCCGGAAGGATGGCCTTTTTGCGTTTGTTTGTTGAAAAACGGCAGGCCGGGTAAGGCGAAGCCGCCACCCGGCAACTCAGAGCGTACTATCCCTGACAAACATTCAAACGAAGCAATTGCCGCTGATGGAAACGCCCAAGGGTCAGCACCGTCGTTAACGCACCAAGCAGCGCGCAAAACATATCAGACTGGGTATCCCATGGATCGCCCTGCGTCCCCAGAAAATCATCCGCACCCTGTCCCATTGCCAAAGCTGCCCACCACTCAATGAGTTCATAGGTGGCGCTAATGGCCAGAGCAACACAGCACACCAGAAATCCCGTCATCTTATGTCCACGAACATACCCACCGCGCAGCAGAATTTCTCGCGCTGCCAGTGCGGGAACCAGCCCCTGGAAGAAGTGACCGAGCTTGTCATACGGATTTCGGCTAAGCCCGAGCATCTCCTGAACCTCAAAACCAACCGGAACCTTTGCATAAGTGTACATACCACCAACCATCAGAATGATGGCGTGGAAGAAAACCAGGGTATAGAGAAGGGGAGTCAGGGGGTATCGCCGGTGCGTGGCAAGCAGAAGTGGGATGATGATAATGACGGGCGTCACCTCCATCAGCCAGGTGATGCGATCGCTCGTGAACAGGCCGGTATAAAACAGGATCAACAGCAGGAGCAGTGACCCGACTTTTAAAGCAGATAAGGTCATATCATTTTCATTGTCAGGGGAAAAAATCACTATTACCTGACAGAAGGGAAAATTCAATGCGTAGTGGATACAGAAAAGCAAAAACCCAGCCATAGGCTGGGTTCTTTAAATAGTGGTGCCCGGACTCGGAATCGAACCAAGGACACGGGGATTTTCAATCCCCTGCTCTACCGACTGAGCTATCCGGGCAACGGAGCGCATTAAACCGCAATCGCGCGCGATCGTCAACATTATTTCGGGAAAAGCTGTTCAACTGCTTAAGTTTGCGGCAATCTGTCCGTTTGTGCCCTGGAATTGCACAAATCTTCCAGACAGTTCAGGCAAGATGTGACAATGCTGACGGTAAGAGGAGGGCAGTATGGCAAACGACTGGCTTGAGCTGCGTCAGCATGCAGAAACAGGTATTGAGACAATTAAGGCGCATTTCGAAGGACATGCCTTTGATCCCCACTGGCATGATAGCTATCTGGTCGGAATAACCCTTTCCGGCACCCAGCAGTTCCACTGTCGCCGTGAACGCCACCGTAGCCAGCCGGGCGATGCTTTTTTACTTGAGCCCGGGGAGATCCATGACGGTGATGCGCCGATAGAGGGGGGCTTTACTTATCTGACCTTTTATCTGGATGAACACTGGCTCACCCGTACGCTTCAAGGGCTGTACGACTCTACTCCCGGGAGCTACACCCTCCACTTTGCCCAAACGCTGACGCGAGAGCCTCAGTTGGTGCGCGCTATCGGTGATACATTTGCCTCGTTGCATAACGATGAGATGAAGATCGTACAACAGAGCACAATGGATAACCTGCTCTCTCAGATAACGGCCCACTGCCACTGGCGTAAGAAACTCCCGTCTCAGCTACAAAGCTCCGCCGTGGCGCATCGTGCCCGCGACTATCTCTATGCGCATATCGGCGAGAACGTGGGGCTGTCAGACCTTGCCCGTGAGACGGGTACGGATCGCTTTACGCTCACCCGCTGTTTTAAGCGCGAATTTCACCTGGCACCGCACGCCTGGCTTATCCAGCTGCGCCTGGCAAAGGCCCGACAGATGCTGGCGTGTGGGGAACTGCCTGTCGATGTTGCAACGGCTGTGGGTTTTGCCGATCAAAGCCATCTTGGTCGCTGGTTCCAGCGGGCATACCGTATTTCTCCGGCACACTACCGTCGGTTGTGCACAAACCTTCCAGACGTTTCCAGAAAATAACGGCACATTCGTGGCTCTAATAAAAAAGGAGTCACCTGTGAATTTATTACCCTTCCTGCTGTTTGCATTTGTCGCCTCGATTACACCGGGGCCAACCAATATTCTGGTACTGGCTAACAGTCAGCACTTTGGCGTAAAAAATACGTTTCCTGCGATCCTGGGCGGGTGTATTGCCGCCAGCGCTATTGTTCTGGTTTCAGGCGCAGGGGCAGGAGAAGTGTTACGCCAGTATCCGCTGATACGTCAGGTAATGAGCTGGGCGGGCGTGCTGTGGCTTTCCTGGATGAGCTGGCAGCTGTTTAGCGCCCCGGCCGCGAATCTCTCCTCCAGACGCCATGTCCGGTTTACCGCGCGGGCGGCGGCGTTATTACAGGTTGTAAACCCAAAAACGTGGATGATGGCCCTGGCAGTTGTCAGCCTGTTTGCTCCGGCAAGCGACCATGCATTTCGGGATGTTGCGCTGATGGCGCTATGGTTTCTGGCGATCTCCGTGGCTTGTTTGTTGTGCTGGGCGTGGCTGGGGAAGGCGGTGAACCGGATTTTCCGCACCACCGTGGCGATGGTGCGATTTCAGCGCGCGATGGCGCTGTGCTTGTTTATTTCCGTCTGGACGGGAATGCTGGCTTAGGTCAGAGCACCACCCATACGACACTGCGCAAACCGCAAAATATCTTCCGCCAGACGGTGCGCTGTATCCACATCCGCCTGGCTACGGTTCACCAGCATGCGGCTCAGGCAACCTTCCAGCACCAGCTCCATCTGCTTCGCGACCATTGCCGGGTCATCCACTTCAAGCGTGGTCAGCAGCTCGTGTGTGAACTCGTGCGCGGCACGTTTTTGCTGATCTGCCAGTTGATGGATGGGGTGCCCGGGATCCGGATAGTAGGTGCAGGCGGCAATAAACAGACAGCCTGGGTAACGGTTGTTGGTTACACACTCCGTCAGTGCGGTGTAGCGCGCCAGCAGCTTTTGCTCGGTGGTCAGCTCTTCATTCAGCATCAGCTGCCTGCGCCAGATATCCACCTGCTGGCTGAGATAGCGCAGGGCATCGTACAGCAGCGCCTCTTTATCCGGCCAGAAGCGCTTAAGTTCATCCAGAGGGTAATCGATACGGTCGGCGACCATCTCAAGCGTGGTGCTGGCGATCCCTTGAATCTCAAGCAATTGCAGGGCTTGTCCCAGTACGTCTTCGCGTTGCACGGTTATCTCCTCCGCTATTCCCAACGGTTTGTCCCGTCTAAAGTGTTGTTTACGGTTGGCGATTGCGCAAATGCGTGTTGAATGTCGTCGCGTCCATAAACCCGGTTACACGCTGCGTCGGCTGTTCTTCCCCCTGTTCATTGAAGAACAGGATGGTAGGCAGCCCGAGCACATTAAGTTGCTTCAGCAGAGCCTTATCCTGCGCGCTGTTGGCGGTAACGTTCGCCTGGAGCAGAACGGTATCGCTCAGCGCATGTTGTATCTGCGGATCGCTGAAGGTGTATTTTTCAAACTCTTTGCAGGCCACGCACCAGTCGGCGTAGAGCTCGAGCATGACCGGTTTGCCTTTCGCCTGCGCCAGGGCGCGGTTAAGGTCATCCACGTTCTTAATCTGTATAAAATTCAGATGAGCCTGCGTTTGACCTGCCGGGGTGCCAAACGCCCAGTCCTGTAGTGGACGGACGCTCACCAGTGCGGCCGCCAGCAGAAGGATCTGTAGCAGGCGCATCCACGGTTTCTTCGCCCCCAGACTCACGATAAACGCCCAACTGAAGAAGGCCACGCCGAGCATCGCCCACAGACGTGTACCCCACACATCACCAGTGATGCGCTCAAGCAGGAATACCGGTAGCGCCAGAATGACAAAACCAAACGCGGTTTTCACCGTCTCCATCCACGGTCCGCTCTTCGGCAGCAGACGATTGCCAAACACCGTCACCAGGATCAGCGGCAGGCCCATGCCGAGCGCGTAGAGGTACAGCGTGCCGCCGCCGAGCCACAGGTTGCCGCTCTGAGCAATGTATAACAGGATGGCGCTCAACGGCGCGGTGGTGCAGGGGGAGCAAATCAGCCCGGCGATGGCACCCATGGCGAACACGCCGCCCGCAGAGCCACCCTGCTGACGGTTGCTCATTAGCGTCAGACGGGTTTGCAGGGAAGAGGGCAGTTGCAGGGTGAACAGGCCAAACATCGAGAGCGCCAGCAGAATAAACACTGCTGACAGTCCGATAAGCACATAAGGGTGCTGAAGGGCGGCCTGGAACTGCAACCCGGCAGCGGCGACCACGAGGCCGAGCGCCGTATAGGTTAACGCCATGCCCTGTACATAGATAAAGGCCAGCAACAGCGCGCGGGCGGTGGAAAGGCGTTGTTTACCGCCCAGCACGATGCCAGAGATAAGCGGGTACATGGGCAGCACGCAGGGCGTAAAGGCGATGCCGATACCAATCAATAACGCCCAAAACGCTGAGAACGGAAGGTCTGAAGCGGCTTCGCCTTCACCCCTCACCCTGGCCCTCTCCCCTGAGGGGAGAGGGGAGACCGCCGCTTTCACTTCGCTAAGCGGAACGATCTTTGTTTCAGGTGGGTAACAGAATCCGGCGTCGGCGCAGCCCTGATAGGTGACCGTTAATGTGGCACCTTTATCGGCATGGTTCACCGTGACGGGCACGCTTAAGCGCTGGCGATAAATTTCACTCTTACCGTAGAACTCGTCCTCGTGCCACGCGCCAGCGGGCATCTGCAATGCGCCGACGTTCGCCTTTGCCGGCGTGATGCTGACCTGCTTGCGATAGAGGTAGTAGCCCTCTTTCACCTGCCAGGTGAGGGAAAGGTCGTGCTGGTTTTGCTGAAAATCGAAAACAAACGCCTGGTCGGCAGGAATAAAGTTCGAACGGCCGGGCGCGTCAAACAACCCGGCAAATACTGATGTGCTGCACAGCAGCAGGATCAGCGTAAGGAAGCGTTGAGCCATGAGAGATAGTCGTTATCGCCATGAACCACTGGCAGAACCAGCAGCTCCGGGGTTTGGTATGGATGATGAGACTTGAGGCAGTCGAGGAGCGCCTGCTGGTTTGTCAGGTTGGTTTTGAGCAACATCTGGACTTCGTACTCTTGCTCCAGCTTGCCTTCCCAGTAATAAAGGGAGGTGGCGCTGGGAAGAAGTGTGACACAGGCAGCCAGTTTTTCGGCCAGAACTTTGGCGGCCAGATCCTGGGCAGAAGCTTCATCAGGGGCGGTGCACAGTACAACAACAGCATCAGGCGTGTTCACAAGTCGACCTCCTCATCACGAAAGTCTTCACTATATCACGCAAGGCGGTTGGTCATTAATGAAACGGGCCGCAGAGCGGCCCGATTTTAACTATTTTTACAACGGCTAACCGTTTACAGCACAATGCCGCCGATGATAAAGCCGAGGATCACGCAGAGCGTAATCGCCACCACGCCCGGGATCAGGAACGCGTGGTTAAACACGTATTTACCAATACGGGTTGAGCCGGTGTCATCCATCTCAACCGCGGCCAGCAGGGTTGGGTAGGTGGGCAGAACGAACAGGGCGGAAACCGCTGCAAAAGAGGCAATCGCCGTCAGCGGCGTCACGCCCAGCATCAGTGCCGCAGGCATCAGCGCTTTGGTGGTCGCAGCCTGGGAGTACAGCAACGTCGCGGCAAAGAACAGCACTACCGCCAGCAGCCACGGATAGTTGTGCAGCAGGTCGCCTGCAACGGTCTGGATATCGCTAATGTGCGCTTTCACAAAGGTATCACCGAGCCACGCCACACCCAGCACGCACACGCAGGCGCTCATACCGGATTTGAAGGTGCTGGCGTTCAGCACTTCGCTGGTGTCGATTTTACAGGTGATGCTGATCAGCGTCGCGATGGTCAGCATAAATACCACAATGGCTTCGTTACGCGGCAGAACCGGGTTCTGGATCAGACCTACCGTATCGCTGATGGCTGTCGCGTAGAACATCACGGTGACGATACCAATCAGGAACAGCAGCACGGAGCGTTTTGCATGCGGCTTCAGCTCGAAGACCTGACTACCGCGCAGGCTCACTTCACCTTTTGCCAGACGCTCCTGGTAAACCGGATCGTCTTTCAGCTCGGCGCCGAGGAAGTTACACAGCACGGCAGTGATCATTACCGCAATCAGCGTGACCGGAATACAGATTGCCAGCAGCGTCAGGTAACTTACGCCCATCGGCTCAAGGATACCCGCGAAGAAGACCACCGCCGCGGAAATGGGCGAGGCGGTAATCGCAATCTGGGAGGCGACCACGGCAATAGAAAGAGGGCGAGACGGGCGAATACCCTGTTCTTTCGCCACTTCGGTGATTACCGGCAGCGTGGAGAAAGCGGTGTGGCCGGTACCGGCGAGAATGGTCATAAACCAGGTCACCAGTGGGGCAAGGAAGGTGATGTATTTCGGATGGCGACGCAGCATTCGCTCCGCCAGGCTCACCAGGTAGTCCATACCGCCTGCGACCTGCATAGCCGCGATAGCAGCAATAACCGCCATGATGATTTCGATAACGTCAAAAGGGATTGCGCCGGGTTTAATCTGAAAGATCAGGGTAAGTACAAGCACCCCGAGACCGCCGGCAAAACCGATGCCGATACCCCCGAGTCGTGCGCCCAAATAAATCGCCAACAGGACGATGACGAGTTCTGCTCCAAACATAAAGACCTGCCTTGCTCATTAACAAGTTGATATTGAATTGTTGTGTTTTGGTAACGCCCATAAAGAAAAAAGGCACGTCACAAGTGACGTGCCTTTCGGAAGCTTAGCCTGAACGGTTACTGTTCGCTTTCATCGGTATATCGTTTCGCTTTATATGCCGGGTGCATCAGGTTCTGGGCGGAGAAGATATCGTCCAGTTCGGCTTCGGTCAACAATCCTCGCTCGAGAACCACCTCACGCACGCTCTTACCGGTTTCGGCACAAATCTTCCCGACGATATCGCCGTTGTGGTGGCCGATGAACGGGTTGAGGTAGGTGACGATGCCGATGGAGTTATAGACGTAGCCTTCACACACTTCTTTATTCGCGGTGATGCCGTTGATGCATTTTTCCAGCAGGTTGTAGCAGGCGTTGGTCAGAATATGGATAGATTCAAACATTGCCTGGCCAATCACCGGCTCCATAACGTTCAGCTGGAGCTGACCGGCTTCGGAGGCCATGGTGACGGTCGTATCGTTACCAATAACCTTGAAGCAAACCTGGTTCACTACTTCTGGCACCACCGGGTTCACTTTAGCTGGCATGATGGATGAACCCGCCTGCAACTCTGGCAGGTTGATTTCATTCAGGCCAGCGCGCGGACCGGAGGAGAGCAGGCGCAGGTCGTTACAGATTTTGGACAGTTTCACCGCCAGACGTTTCAGTGCGCTGTGCACCATCACGTAGGCGCCGCAGTCTGAGGTAGCTTCAATCAGGTCTTCCGCAGGCACAACCGGCAGGTTGGACACTTCAGCCAGCTTCTGTACCGCCAGCTGCTGATAGCCATCTGGCGTGTTCAGGCGTGTACCGATGGCGGTTGCGCCCAGGTTCACTTCCAGCAGCAGTTCGGACGTGCGCAGCAGGTTTTTCGTCTCTTCGTTCAGCAGCACGTTAAACGCGTGGAATTCCTGTCCGAGGGTCATTGGCACCGCGTCCTGCAACTGGGTACGGCCCATTTTCAGGATGTCCTGGAACTCTACGGCTTTACGCTGGAAGCCATCGCCCAGCTGATTAATCGCGTCGACCAGTTTAACGACAGAGGCATACACCGCGATGCGGAAGCCGGTTGGGTAGGCGTCGTTGGTGGACTGACATTTGTTAACGTGGTCGTTCGGGTTCAGGTACTGGTATTCACCTTTCTGATGACCCATCAGCTCCAGGCCGATGTTTGCCAGCACTTCGTTGGTGTTCATGTTGACGGAGGTGCCCGCGCCGCCCTGATAGACGTCAACCGGGAACTGATCCATGCATTTACCGTTGTTCAGCACCTCATCGCACGCGGCGATAATCGCATTTGCAGCGCTTTTAGGAATGGTTTGCAGCTCTTTGTTCGCCAGAGCCGCGGCTTTTTTTACCATCACCATGCCACGCACAAATTCAGGGATGTCGCTGATTTTGCTGTTGCTGATGTAGAAGTTTTCAATCGCTCTCAGAGTGTGAACACCATAGTAGGCATCCGCTGGAACTTCCCTGGTACCCAACAAATCTTCTTCGATACGAATGTTGTTTAACATGTGAACCTTCTTTTCAAGCTGCCGATGGATTGTACTAAACACACAGTATATATGTGGTTTTGAATATTTTATGACCGACGATTATTCCCTCATTCGGCCAGATGTTCGAGATCATATGCTGATGATAGCGAATTGCCGTAAGCTGGATCACTTATTATCGACCCGATTTCATGATAATTATTAATCTGTGAAATATGTCACCGCTTTAATATTTCCAGAAAAAATATCCGTGCAAACCGATTGAATTTTGGCTAATCGTCACCATTTCTTATCTACGCGCTTCGCGAACACATTCAGTCAGGGGCCTGAAGGCACCTGCCACACAGGAGATGCCAGTGCGCTGGATACCATTTATTGCTTTCTTTCTTTATGTTTACATTGAGATTTCGATTTTCATTCAGGTTGCCCATGTGCTGGGCGTCCTGCTGACGCTGATTCTGGTGATCTTCACCTCCGTCATCGGCATGTCGCTGGTGCGCAATCAGGGTTTCAAAAATTTCCTGTTAATGCAGCAGAAGATGGCCGCAGGCGAAAGCCCGGCAGCCGAGATGATCAAAAGCGTGTCGCTGATTATTGCTGGCCTGCTGCTGATCCTGCCTGGTTTCTTCACCGACTTCCTCGGCCTGCTGTTGCTGTTGCCGCCGGTGCAGAAGCATCTGACCATGAAGCTGCTGCCGCACCTGCGTTTCAGCCGTATGCCAGGCGGTGGTTTCAGCACCGGCCCGGGGGATACCTTTGAAGGGGAATATCAGCGTAAGGATGAGCAGCGCGACCGGTTAGATCATAAAGACGATCGGTGAGTTTGTGGCCCGGTGGCGCTCGCTCACCGGGCCTGCGGCTTTTGCCGCTTCGGTAAAAACACCCACAGCCCCGCCAGCATGACGATGGCGTACACACTCTTCCATCCCACCATCGCCAGCAGCATCAGGCACAGGACACACCCGACAGCCGCCAGCGCCTTAAAGCGTCCTTTCAGTAGCCGACAGCCCGCCAGCATGCACAGCAGGTAGATCATGATGAAAATACCGTTGGCGTAGACAATCAGCGCGTCAAGGTTGATGTCGAGGAGATAAATGGCCAGGGAACTCACCACGCAGCAGCCCAGTACGGTATTCAGCGCATTCACCGGAAGCTGACGCTTTGACAGGCGTGAGAGGGGGCTATCCGGTTTATAAAGTGCCTGAGACCACACCAGCCGGGCGAAGCTCTGAATATAGATGTTGAGGCTGGCAAAGCAGGCGAGATAGCCAATCACGCAGGCTACCCACAGGGCCTTAACGCCAAACAGCTGCACCACGATGTCCGGCAGCGACGCGGCGGCGGCTTTCTCTTCACCGAACGCGTTGAAGTGCAGCACCAGTACGGTACAGGCCCAGTACACGGTACCCGCCAGCAGCAGGCCAATCATCAGGGCGCGGGGGAAATCACGCTCGGGCTGTTTAAACTCGGATGCCAGATGAGCGAACGCCTCCAGACCGACGAAACACCAGAACATGACGGATAGTGCAGCGAAAAGCTGTGCGTGGTCGATGTCGTTAATCGCGGGGAAAGGAATATCCGCCACGGTAATGTCACCCGCAAACCAGATGGCGACGATCAGCGCGACAATTAACACGGCGACCAGCGTTTGCAGATTGGCGCTGGAACTGGCCCCGCGTGAGCCTACCCACCAGACAATCGCCAGCGTACCGAGTTCAGCCAGCAGCAGCTGTTCATCGTGCCAGCCAAACAGCGCCTGTCCGAAGCCGGTTGCGATATGCAGGGCTGCCGGAAGGCCAACGGGTATCACCGACAAAAATAGCCAGCCGGTGACGCGCTCCATTCGCGGCCCAAACGCCATGCCGACAAAATGCGCTACGCCGCCTGCGCTCGGGAAGTGCCGCCCGAGTATGGCAAAAACAATCGCCACCGGAAACACCAGCACGATCAGCACCGGCCATGCCCAAAGACTGTTATTGCCGGCAACCAATGCCGCCAGCGCGGGAACCGCAAATACCCCCGTGCCTAATAAAGACGTTGAGAGTAAGCCAATGCCCTGCGCCAGCCCCAACTCCTGCCTGAGTCCACTCATTTACCTCGTCCCGCCACCATCAAAAGAGAGTGGATGGTAACACTTTCGCAAATTTTTTTTCGATTACCCCTTGAAGGGGTAAAAAGCTATCCCCATCTCTCAGGGCACTAGCCGGAAAACCGCATGCGGACCGGCGTCATCCATAACTGATAATGACTTTCTCAAAGGAGAGCTATCAATGAGTATTCGTCCGTTACATGATCGTGTGATCGTCAAACGTAAAGAAGTTGAAACCAAGTCTGCTGGCGGCATCGTTCTGACCGGTTCAGCAGCAGCAAAATCAACGCGTGGCGAAATCATCGCTGTCGGTAAGGGCCGCATCCTGGAAAACGGAACTGTGCAGCCACTGGACGTTAAAGTTGGTGACATCGTCATTTTCAACGATGGCTACGGCGTGAAATCCGAGAAGATCGACAATGAAGAAGTGTTGATCATGTCCGAGAGCGACATTCTGGCAATTGTTGAAGCGTAATTAACGCACGAAACTGTACGAATTTGAGGAAATAAGAACATGGCAGCTAAAGACGTAAAATTCGGTAACGACGCTCGTGTAAAAATGCTCCGCGGCGTAAACGTACTGGCAGACGCAGTGAAAGTCACTCTGGGCCCGAAAGGCCGTAACGTAGTGCTGGACAAATCCTTCGGCGCGCCAACCATCACCAAAGATGGTGTTTCTGTTGCACGTGAAATCGAGCTGGAAGACAAGTTCGAAAACATGGGCGCACAGATGGTGAAAGAAGTTGCCTCTAAAGCGAACGACGCTGCCGGTGACGGCACCACCACCGCGACCGTACTGGCGCAGGCGATCATCACCGAAGGCCTGAAAGCCGTTGCTGCGGGCATGAACCCAATGGATCTGAAACGTGGTATCGACAAAGCTGTCGCCTCTGCTGTTGAAGAACTGAAAGCGCTGTCCGTACCGTGCTCTGACTCTAAAGCCATTGCTCAGGTTGGTACTATCTCCGCTAACTCCGACGAAACCGTAGGTAAACTGATCGCTGAAGCGATGGATAAAGTCGGTAAAGAAGGCGTGATCACCGTTGAAGACGGTACTGGTCTGGAAGACGAACTGGACGTGGTTGAAGGTATGCAGTTCGATCGCGGTTACCTGTCTCCATACTTCATCAACAAGCCAGAAACTGGCGCTGTTGAGCTGGAAAGCCCGTTCATCCTGCTGGCTGACAAGAAAATCTCCAACATCCGCGAAATGCTGCCAGTGCTGGAAGCCGTTGCGAAAGCAGGCAAGCCGCTGGTAATCATTGCTGAAGACGTTGAAGGCGAAGCGCTGGCGACTCTGGTGGTTAACACCATGCGTGGCATCGTGAAAGTGGCAGCGGTTAAAGCACCTGGCTTCGGCGATCGTCGTAAAGCGATGCTTCAGGATATCGCTACCCTGACTGGCGGTACCGTGATCTCCGAAGAGATCGGTATGGAGCTGGAAAAAGCGACCCTGGAAGACCTGGGCCAGGCGAAACGCGTTGTGATCAACAAAGACACCACCACCATCATCGACGGTGTGGGTGAAGAAGCTGCTATTCAGGGCCGTGTTGGTCAGATCCGTAAGCAGATCGAAGAAGCAACTTCCGATTACGACCGTGAAAAACTCCAGGAGCGCGTAGCGAAACTGGCAGGCGGCGTAGCGGTAATCAAAGTCGGTGCGGCTACCGAAGTTGAAATGAAAGAGAAGAAAGCACGCGTTGACGATGCCCTGCACGCGACCCGTGCTGCGGTAGAAGAAGGCGTGGTTGCTGGTGGTGGTGTCGCGCTGGTGCGTGTAGCCGCTAAACTGGCTGGCCTGACTGCTCAGAACGAAGACCAGAACGTGGGTATCAAAGTTGCGCTGCGCGCGATGGAAGCTCCTCTGCGTCAGATCGTGTCCAACGCCGGTGAAGAGCCGTCTGTGGTTGCGAACAACGTGAAAGCGGGTGAAGGTAACTACGGTTACAACGCGGCAACTGAAGAATACGGCAACATGATCGACTTCGGTATCCTGGATCCAACTAAAGTGACCCGTTCTGCACTGCAATACGCGGCATCTGTAGCTGGTCTGATGATCACGACCGAGTGCATGGTGACCGACCTGCCTAAAGGCGACGCGCCTGACTTAGGTGCTGCTGGTGGTATGGGCGGCATGGGTGGCATGGGCGGCATGATGTAATCATGTTGTTCTGAACCTCTCAGAACGAACCCCGGGCAGCAATGCCCGGGGTTTTTTATTGTCTTCTACTCAAACGTGCCTTTCACGCACACAACGCCTCCACTCACCATCTGGCGGCCTTTCGCCCAGACCTCGCGGATCTTCAGATCATCGGTCAGCACCAGGACGTCGGCATCGCATCCGGGCGCGATCCGCCCTTTATGCTCCAGGCCGAGAAATTCCGCCACGTTACGCGTAAACGGCAGAAGCGCCTCCTCCAGCGGCAGGTGATACCGGCCGACCAGCTGCTGTAGCGTCTCAAGCAGGGATTCAAATCCCGCCACGCCAATGCCAACAAGATTACCATTTGCGTCAAAATTCGGCTGGCTGCCGTTGCCATCCGAGCTGAGCGTGAGCCGGTTAAACGGCACCTGTGCTTCACGGGCCGTCGCGATAGCGGTGGCGGCATCAACAGGTTCGCTGATGCTGGTGGTGATGTCGATGTACCCCCCTTCGCGGGCATAGTCCAGTGCGGCGTGGAACAGTGCCTGGGCGCGGTTGACGTGAGTTGGCAGCAGCTTCGTGCGGGGCACGTCGGCGTTATTCAGGATGTTAAGCAGCGGCTCCAGCAGTTTCGGGCTGTTGCCGAGGTGAAACACGGATATCCCCGCTTTGGCACCCAGCAGCCCGCCGACGCGTGACTGGGCGGCTATATTCGCGAGCTGGTCATCTGCCGGAGCGGAAGAGCGATGGTCGGAAATCGCGCATTTCACGCCAATGATTTTATCAATCAGCGCCACATCCTTTTCGATACTGTCGGTAATCGTCGGAGAAGGCAGGCCATACGCGCCTGTCAGCATCCACGCGCTGATCCCTTCATGCTCAAGCGCCCGCGTTTTCGCCAGCAGCGACTCGGGATGGCGGGTCACGCCGTCGGTGCCCAGCAGGCCAACAACGGAGGTGATGCCAGCCGCCACCAGCGCAGACAATCGCACCTCTGGCGTCCGGGTGTGGGGACCGGCTTCACCGCCGCCGCCAATCAGGTGTACATGCTGATCGATAAACCCCGGACAAACCACCGCTCCGGCGAGATCGCTTTCAGGACAGTCTGGCCTCGTTGTGGCGTGGCCCGCTTTTTCGACTGCGACGATTTTTCCTCCGGCAATCAGCAGATCGCAATGCCCAAGATCCTCGGGAGCGTAAAGCTGCGCATTGCGGAAAAGGTGCGGTTCCAGCACTGAAAAATCCATTTTTATCTCCTCAGAAGAGTAGCTGCATCACCCACATTGAGAGCAGGGCGTTAATGACGCAGATAGTGATGATGTGCGGATAATACTTCGGGTTGACGCCTGCGGTGCCAAGGCAACGGCCCGTGTTTTGCACCGGATTACCCATCAGATAGATGGCGGGCAGCAGGATGGTGGCATCGTGACCGTTGAGCGTGCCGGCAGCGACCAGACTGGCGCAGACCCCCACACCGCCGCCCATGCTCATTACCGAGGCCAGAAGAACCGTTGCCGCCGCACCCGGAAGCCCCCACAGGGCCATGATGGGCTCGCATACCCTGCCGACAATATCCAGCAGGCCGGTTACCTTGAGCGCCTGAATGATGACAAACGCCATGACCACGTTCGGCAGCAGGCTGGTGGTGGCGATGGTAAAGCCGCGGCGGGCGCCATCGATAAACAGGTCCATGATATTTTTACGCGGCTGGGCGATCATCTTTCCTCCTGAACGCGGCGAACTTCCATGTGGGCGATCCACAGTCGCAGGAAGTTCGCGCCAACAAATTTGAACACCAGAATGACGGCAAGCGGCGTGATCACCGGGACGGTAATAAAGGTAAAGAGTGCGGCACCGGAAGAAAAATAGTTGGTAATAATGGCGCTACCGCTGGTCTGGAAGGTGGCGAAAATGGCGCGTTCATGGTCAGTAATCGCCCCTTCGTCAGTCAACTCTTTGGTCATCCCTGCGGCTGCATCGGTATTTTGCTGGTTGGCGATAAGCGCCAGAGAGCAGATGCCCGGCACGCCGAGCAGCGGGCGCAGAATGGGCGTCATGAGCTGTTGTGCGGCGCGCAGCCCGCCCAGCCCCTCGGTAACGGCAATGATCCCGAGCGATAAAATGACCGAGGGCGCCAGTTCAAGGGCAAATAAAAAACCGTCTTTCGCTCCTGTGCCGCCCTCACCGCGAAACGTCAGCGCGCCGTTCACCGGTCCAAAGCTGCCGTTCAGGACGGTAAAATCCAGCACGCGCCACCATTCGGTACTTTTGGCGAAAAAACCTGAGAAAAATACGATGGTGAGCACGAACGCCAGATAGCCCACCCAGGTTACTTTTTCCTCTCCTGAGGATGATGCACTCATGAAACCCCCTTTTTTGAGTCGCGTACAAAAGTTGTACGTCGCATCACTAAAAACGATCGGGGGCTAAAACACGATATCCCAAAGGTTATTATCAGAATTCATTTAAGATGTCGGAGGAGTGCGAGCGGAATCTGGCTCGCAGAAATGCTCAGCATTTTTCTTTTGGTCATCTTTTTAGTATAAGGTTTACACGCGGACAACTACTGTCCAGCTTATTGAAAACGAGGAATAACATGCGCATAAAAGTCTGTGCAGGGATTGTAGGTGCAGCATTGCTGCTGGCGGGTTGTAGCACCAGCAATGAGCTGACGGCAGCGGGTCAGAGCGTTCGCTTTGTGGAAGATAAGCCGGGCAGCGAATGCCAGCTGTTAGGCACCGCCACTGGCGAGCAAAGCAACTGGATGTCGGGGCAGCACGGCGAAGAGGGCGGCTCTATGCGCGGTGCGGCCAATGCCCTGCGTAATCAGGCTGCGGCAATGGGCGGCAACGTCATTTACGGGGTGAGCAGCCCGACGCAGGGGATGCTGTCCAGCTTTGTGCCAACCGCCAGCCAGATGAACGGCCAGGTCTATAAGTGCCCGAACTGATATAACTTTTTGATGGCGCTGCCGCTTTATCTCCAGGGCAGGTAAGCGTAGCGCCACCTGCCTTTTTACTGCTGCCGCAGCTGCAAATCCAGCGGCGTCTTACTCGGCTCTCCGCCAATCTCACGTGCCAGCTTCGGCACCATATAACCCGAAACCAGCGTTAACAGCTCGCGCATAATCTTCCGGGCCTCTTCATCTGTCACCATGAAGTGCGCCGCGCCCTGGACGCGATCCAGAACATGCAGGTAATAGGGCATTACGCCCGCATCAAATAAGGCATTGCTGAGATCGGCCAGCACGCGGGCGCTGTCGTTCACGCCGCGCAGTAATACGCTCTGGTTGAGCAGCGTCACGCCTGCCTTTCGCATACGCGCCATCGCCGCACGAAAGTCCGCGTCAATTTCATTCGCGTGGTTGATATGGTTCACCAGCAGCACCTGCAAACGGGACTGATCCAGGCGCGTGACCAGGGCGTCGGTGATACGCGCCGGGATGACGATCGGTAAACGGCTGTGAATGCGCAGACGCTTAATGTGCGGGATGGTCTCAAGCTGAGTCAGCAGCCAGTCCAGCTCATGATCTTTTGCCATCAGCGGGTCGCCGCCGGAAAAGATGATTTCATCCAGCTCCGGGTGCGCCGCGATGTAGTCCAGTGCCACCTGCCAGTTGCGTTTATTGCCCTGATTTTCGGCGTACGGGAAGTGGCGACGGAAGCAATAGCGGCAATTTACCGCGCAACCACCCTTAACCAGCAGCAGGGCGCGATTACGGTATTTATGCAGCAAACCCGGTACGACACTGTTTTGCTCTTCCAGCGGATCGGTGCTGTATCCGGGGGCGGTAATAAACTCATCCTGAGAGGTAAGCGTCTGTTTTAATAATGGATCATCAGGGTTACCCTTTTCCATTCGGGCAACAAACGCGCGGGGAACGCGCAGGGCGAAAAGGCGCTTCGCCTCACGACCTGCACGCAACGCTTCGTGCTGTTCGAGGTCTAAAAGACGCAGCAATTCATCAGGACTGGTGATTACATCGGCAAGTTGCGATAACCAATCTTCTCTGGACGGGGTGTTTAGGGTTACAATATGCGCCATTTTGTGGCTTAGCTACCAGTTAACAAATTTAGAGGGCCTTATGGCAACGTACTATAGCAACGATTTTCGTGCTGGTCTTAAAATCATGATGGACGGCGAACCGTACGCGGTTGAAGCCAGCGAATTCGTTAAACCAGGTAAAGGCCAGGCATTCGCACGCGTTAAGCTGCGCCGCCTGCTGACCGGTACCCGTGTTGAGAAAACCTTCAAATCTACTGACTCCGCTGAAGGCGCTGATGTTGTCGATATGAACCTGACTTACCTGTACAACGACGGTGAGTTCTGGCACTTCATGAACAACGAAACCTTCGAGCAGCTGTCTGCGGACGCGAAAGCGATTGGCGACAACGCCAAGTGGCTGCTGGATCAGGCTGAGTGCATCGTTACCCTGTGGAACGGTCAGCCTATCGCGGTTACGCCTCCGAACTTCGTTGAGCTGGAAATCGTTGAAACCGATCCAGGTCTGAAAGGTGATACCGCAGGTACTGGCGGCAAGCCTGCCACCCTGTCTACCGGCGCGGTGGTTAAAGTGCCACTGTTCGTACAGATCGGTGAAGTGATCAAAGTGGATACCCGCTCCGGCGAATACGTATCCCGCGTGAAGTAATTTACGTCATGATTAAAGGCGCAGCGCCCGCTGCGCCTGATTTTGCAGGCAGGGAAGATGAAACGTACCGTTAAAATTCTGCTTCTGTTAGCGTTCTCCAGCGCAATTCTCTCCGGTTGCAACACCGCGCGTGGCGTGGGCGAAGATATTCAGGATCTCGGCCATATCATTTCCCATGCGGCCAGCTAATTCCGTCTAATTTTCCTAAAAATTCTTCCTTTTCCGTCAAACGACAAGATCTTGTCTATTCTTAAGTTGCTATACACAAAATAACTTTGGCTATAAAAGGAAGATATTATGGTTAAGAAAACAATTGCAGCGATCTTTTCTGTTCTGGTGCTTTCTTCGGTACTGACTGCATGTAACACCACCCGTGGCGTAGGGGAAGATATCTCCGACGGTGGTAACGCGATTTCTGGCGCAGCAACTAAAGCTCAGAACTAATGAAAGCGACGGTACGGCAGCTAACTTCACCGTACCGTCAATTCTCCACTTCCTGTAGCGATAAAAACGGGGAGTAACGCGTATCCATATGAAGCTTCATGCGGATATTGCGTTTGTACGTATACACCGTTTTTCCGTTAATGCGCAGATTGCTGGCAATTTTCTGGTTGCTCGCACCATCCATCCACAGGGTCAGTACTCTCTCTTCCTGACGCGTCAGTAACGGTGCCGCCATTTCCGGAAGCTCCGCGCTTGCGCATGTCGTTAGCGCGTCGTTTATCACCGCCGCCAGTTTTTCCAGATCGGTATTTTTGGAAAGTGAAGACCATATCGGGAACTGCGCAAGATAATCTGTCATCTCCTGCTCCTGCCCCGATTGCAGCATAATAAAAGGCAATGTTTCGCTGGCAATAAGCAGGGAAGATAGCTGCTGAAAATGGTGTAAATCCTGCCGGAAGCCCGATAAATCAGCGATGACCAGCGCAGGTTTCCATTGCAGGATATGCTCTCTGGCGAGGAAAAGATTATTTACCCCGGTTACGACGAAATGACCCGAAAACAGGTCTGAATGATTGAGCCAGGCTTCAAATCCCGTGCGGGTGAAGTGACAACGGTCAATCAAAAGAATTTTGAACATATAATTTTCGCAGTCGGCTAGTGGTTTGGCTTCCTGCCATCAGAAAGCCTATCATCATAGAGAAGTCGGATGAGTCATAAATGCCTGAACTCCGTGCCTTACTGAGGCTATTTCTTGCCTTAACGTGTTCAGCAGAAAAAGTTTGAAAAAAAATTCCATGCTAACCAAAATATAAGGCGCAACCTCAGCCTTGCGGGACGACCCGTAAGCGCTTCATTCATCGGGGACGGCCCCAACTTGTCGTTAAGTTAAGGAGCCTGATATGTCCTGGATCGTTCTTGTTATTGCCGGTTTGCTCGAAGTGGTATGGGCAATTGGCCTGAAATATACCCACGGTTTTACCCGCCTGACGCCCAGCGTCATCACTATCGCCGCAATGATTGTCAGTATCGTCATGCTGTCATGGGCGATGCGAACCTTGCCAGTCGGAACGGCTTACGCTGTCTGGACTGGAATTGGCGCGGTAGGGGCTGCCATTACCGGCATTCTGCTGCTGGGGGAGTCTGCGAGTCTGGCGCGCATCGCCAGCCTCGCGTTAATCGTCGCGGGTATCATCGGGTTAAAACTCAGTACGCACTAATGCAGCTGTTTTACCCAGATTAATTTCGTCACGTCAAACCCTTGCCGGGTCGCTATGTCCAGCATCTGCTGTTTCATTTCCGTCGAGATCGTTGGCGTGCGGGAGAGGAGCCATAGATAGTTGCGATCCGGCCCACACACCAGCGCATGGCGGTACTCTCTGTCCAGCGCAATGACGTTATACCCGCCATAGAATGGGCCGATGAAAGAGACTTTCATGGCCGCGCGGTTAGACGCGCCGGTGAAATAGGCCTGACCAACTGACTGCTGCCACATCTGGCGATCCGGGTTATAGCCGCGGTTAATGACCCGGATCCCGCCGTCATCCATCGCGCTGTAGCTGACCGTGACTTTTTCTAAGCCCCGTTCGAACTGATGGTCCATTCGGGCGATTTCATACCAGGTGCCGAGGAAGCGCTGTGCGTCGAAATTACTGACTACCGTGACGCCAGGCGGAGGAGTAGGGGAACTGCAAGCAACCACTAAAAACGCGGCTGTTACTGCGGCAATAACAGGCAGAATGCGCATAGGAGTTTCCTTACTGTTTTTTGTTAAGTGTAGATGACAGCAAGGAAAATGCGGGAGATTGTGCAGGGTGTTTTGCCGGGTGACGGCTTCGCCTTACCCGGCCTACAAAGTTCATGCGTTGTGTAGGCCGGGTAAGCGCAGCGCCACCCGGCAATGTTTTACTGTAGCGCCTCGAGGATATGGTATGCCGCCTCAACGCGTGCCGGGTTCGGATAGCTTGTATTCGCGAGCATCACAATACCGATCTGCTTTTCAGGAATAAAGGCCACGTAGCTGCCAAACCCGCCAGTAGAGCCCGTTTTATGGACCCAGGACGCTTTGACCGGGGGAGCCGGTGGATTCACTTCTGCCACGGGCAACGGCGCCAGCGCTACCTTACTGTCGCTGCCCTCGACCACCGTGTTGGCCTCCACGGGCCAGTTGAGCATCTCCCAGCCCAGACCCTGATACATTGACCCGATACGCCAGTAGCGCGACTGCGCCAGCGCGATGCCCTGCTTAAGTGAGGCATCAGCAACGTTCTCCGGCGCCATGTTTGCCATGACCCAGTTCGCCATATCCTGCACGTTGGTTTTCACGCCATAGGCTTGTGCATCCAGCATACCCGGCGAAACGCGCACCGCTTTACCGTCACGATAGCCCCAGGCGTAATGCGCCTCTTCCGCTTTCGGCACGTTAATCCAGGTATGGTCCAGCTTGAGCGGCTTAAGGACCCGCGTCGTCATGGCCTGCTCATAGGGCATGCCAGAAGGTTTGACCGCCAGCGCACCAAAAAGACCGATGCTGGCGTTGGCGTAAAGACGCGTTGTGCCAGGCTTCCACTGCGGCTGCCAGTTTTGATAAAAGCGCAGCAGGGAGGCGTTATCCGTGACCTCATCCGGTACCTGTAGCGGCAGGCCGCCAGCGGTGTAGGTGGCGAGATCCAGCATACGAATACCCTGCCACTGCTTGCCCGTCAGCTGTGGCCAGTATCTGGTCACCGGATCGTCCAGCGAAATTTCACCGCGAGCAATGGCATCTCCACCTAAAACGCCGGTGAAGGTTTTACTTATAGAACCCAGCTCGAACAGGGTCTGAGGCGTAACGGGTTTATTCGCCGCGATATCGGCCTTGCCAAACGTGTAATAGTGCGGTTTTCCCTGATAAATAACGGCCACCGCCATGCCTGGAACAGACTGGGCTTTCATCAGCGGGGTAACCGTATTCGCGACCACCTCCGCCAGCTGTTTTTCTGACACTGGCGTGGCGAGAGCAGAGCAAGAGATGCCGAGCAGCAGGGCGCAGCAAAGGGATTTTTTCATCATCAGTAATCTTCCGTAATAGCGAGTCAAGGGGATATCCGGGCCCGTCAGACAGGCGTAGTCTGTTGGATTTGACTGTGCCTGACAAACGGTTAAATTTAGCATTAGCTGTTAATTTTTCTAACGGAAGCGACCATGACGCGAAGCTATCTCCCCCTCAATTCGCTTCGGGCTTTTGAGGCCGCCGCAAGACATCTCAGCTTTACGCATGCGGCCATTGAACTGAACGTGACGCATTCGGCTATTAGCCAGCATGTGAAAACGCTGGAGCAGCACCTGAACTGTCAGCTGTTCGTTCGCGTGTCGCGCGGGCTGATGTTGACTACCGAGGGCGAAAATTTACTGCCGGTGCTGAATGATTCGTTCGATCGTATAGCCGGAATGCTGGATCGCTTCGCTAACCATCGTGCGCAGGAGAAGCTGAAAATCGGCGTGGTGGGTACGTTTGCCACCGGGGTCTTATTCTCGCAGCTGGAGGATTTTCGCCGTGGCTATCCACACATCGATCTTCAGCTTTCCACCCATAACAACCGCGTTGATCCGGCTGCCGAAGGGCTTGACTATACGATCCGCTACGGTGGCGGGGCGTGGCACGGTACCGAGGCTGAATTTCTTTATCATGCGCCGCTCGCGCCGCTGTGTACGCCTGATATTGCCGCCAGTCTGCACAGTCCGGCCGACATCCTCAGGTTTACGCTGCTGCGCTCCTACCGACGCGACGAGTGGACCGCGTGGATGCAGGCGGCCGGCGAGCATCCCCCTTCGCCAACGCACCGCGTGATGGTATTTGATTCGTCCGTGACCATGCTGGAGGCCGCTCAGGCAGGGGTGGGTATTGCTATTGCGCCTGTCGATATGTTTACCCATCTGTTAGCCAGCGAGCGCATTGTGCAGCCCTTTGCGACGCAGATTGAGCTCGGCAGCTACTGGCTGACCCGATTGCAGTCCCGGGCAGAAACGCCAGCCATGCGCGAATTTTCCCGGTGGCTGGTGGAGAAGATGAAAAAGTAAAAAGCCCGCCGGATGGCGGGCCTGTTCAGTCAGATGGTGACCACGGCAATCAACGTGACGACCGTCAGAATGGTCGCCAGACCGTAGAAGACCCATTTACCGCTTGGCACATGGATTTTCAGATCGTGCATCGCATGGTGGATACGGTGCAGACCACACCACAGCGGCAGGACGATCATCAGGAAGATGAACACGCGGCCAATAAAGCTGCTCGCAAAGGCCAGTACGCGCTCATAGCTCAGCGCATCGCCCGGGAACAGCCCCAGCGGCAGCATGATCCCGACCAGCAGGATAATGACCGGGGCAATAATGGCGCTCCACATGCCGCCTGCGCCAAACAGCCCCCAGAAGACCGGCTCGTCTGAACGTTTTGGATTTGGATTGATCACAGTAGTCTCCTTACCAGAACAGTGCGACAAACAGAATGACCACAGAGACAACTGCCGTCACTGCCCAGAGCCCTTTAATGACCGGCTCTGGCCCCATTTTTTCGCCTTTTACAATGATGTTCGCTGCTTTTGGCGCCAGTTCAAACCAGGTTTTGGTATGAAGCAGCGCGGCGGCGAGCACAATCAGGTTCAGCACAACGATGATTGGGTTTTGCAGGAAGCCCACAAAACTGGCCCAGGCTTCCGGGCCGTGCTTGAGGGCATAAACCCCGTACAGCAGTTCGAGGCTGAACCAGACCGCGGGAACAGCCGTGCCTTCACGCAGCATATAGAAGCGATAAAACGGCAGTTTTTTCCACCAGGTGGACGGCATTGGTCGCACGTAGGCTTTGCGTTTAGTCGTCATCATGCACTCCTTAGCGTGGTTTCAGGGTAGCGATAAGAAAGTCTTTCGAGCTTTCCACCTTTCCCTGCTGAATGGCGGCGGCCGGGTCGACATGCTTCGGACAGACTTCGGAGCAGTAACCGACAAACGTGCAGGTCCAGACCCCGTTCTGGCTGTTCAGCTGGGCCATACGTTCTTTTTTGCCGTGGTCGCGGCTGTCTTCGTTATAGCGGTGCGCCAGGGTAATGGCGGCCGGGCCGATAAACTCAGGGTTCAGGCCAAACTGCGGACAGGCGGCGTAGCACAGGCCGCAGTTGATGCAGCCGGAGAACTGATGGTATTTCGCCATCTGCGCGGGCGTCTGGGTGTTTGGCCCCTGATCCGGCGTGCGCGGGTTGCCGATGATGTACGGCTTAATCGCTTCGAGGCTTTCGATAAAGTGGGTCATGTCGACCACCAGATCGCGCTCAATCGGGAAGTTGCCCAGCGCTTCAACCTTGATACCTTTGGTGTAATCACGCAGGAAGGTTTTACACGCCAGCTTTGGCACCTTGTTGACCATCATGCCGCAGGAGCCGCAAATTGCCATGCGGCAGGACCAGCGGTAGCTCAGGTCTGGGGCCAGGTTATCTTTGATATAGCCGAGCGCATCCAGCAGGGAGGTTTGCTCGTCGTAAGGGACTTCATAGAAAGCGCTGTGCGGCGCGGCGTCCACTTCCGGATTGTAGCGCACCACTTCAATTTTCAGTTTTTGCATCTCAGCCATTCGCCTTCTCCTTCTTATCGGCGGCTTCTGCTTCTGCACCGTACACGCGTTTCGCCGGTGGCAGCGTGGTGATTTTCACGTCGCTGTAGTCCAGTCGCGTAGTGCCATCCGCATCGCGCCAGGCGAGAGTGTGTTTAAGGAAATTGACGTCGTCACGTTCGGTGCAGCCCTCATCCAGGCGCTGGTGCGCGCCGCGGGACTCTTTACGCGCCAGGGCGGAATGGGCCATACATTCTGCGACGTTCAGGCCGTGGCCCAGTTCAATGGTATAAAGCAGATCGGTATTGAAGACGCTGGAGGTGTCGGTGATGCGCACGCGTTTGAAGCGCTCCTGCAACTCGGCCAGCTTGTCGACGGTTTTCTGCATCAGCTCTGGCGTACGGTAGATCCCGCAGCCTTCTTCCATCGACAGCCCCATTTCGTCGCGGATCTTCGACCAGTTTTCGTTACCTTCCTGGTTCACCAGGTCTTTCAGGCGTTTTTCGACGTCTGCAACCTGCGCATCCAGCGCCGCGCTGTTAGCTTCACCTGTCGTTGCGGCACGCTCCATCGCACGTTCGCCCGCCATGCGACCAAAGACCACCAGCTCAGCCAGCGAGTTCGAGCCCAGTCGGTTTGCGCCGTGCAGACCGACGGAGGAACACTCGCCCACCGCAAACAGCCCTTTGATGCGGGTTTCGCACTGCTGGTCGGTTTCGATACCGCCCATGGTGTAGTGCGCGGTTGGACGCACCGGGATCGGCTCTTTCACCGGATCGACGCCCACATAGGCTTTCGCCAGCTCGCAGATAAACGGCAGACGCTCCAGCAGTTTCTTCTCGCCGAGATGACGCAGGTCGAGATGCACCACGTCGCCCCGCGGCGTTGAGATGGTGTTGCCTTTGCGCCACTCGTGCCAGAAAGCCTGAGAAACTTTGTCGCGTGGGCCGAGTTCCATGTATTTGTTTTTCGGCTCGCCAAGCGGGGTTTCCGGACCCATGCCGTAATCCTGCAAATAGCGATAGCCGTTTTTGTTGACCAGAATACCGCCTTCACCGCGGCAGCCTTCCGTCATCAGTATGCCGGAGCCCGGCAGGCCGGTTGGGTGATACTGGACGAACTCCATATCACGCAGCGGGACGCCGTGGCTGAGCGCCATGCCCATACCGTCACCGGTGACGATGCCGCCGTTGGTGTTGTAGCGGTATACGCGACCCGCACCGCCCGTTGCCATCACCACCGCCTTAGCGCGGATCTGGACAAGCGTGCCTTCCATCATGTTCATCGCCACCAGTCCGCGCGCATGACCGTCGTCGACCAGAATGTCGAGAACGAAATGTTCGTCAAAGCGCTGGATTTGTGGGAACTGGAGGGAGGTCTGGAACAGGGTGTGCAGCATGTGGAAGCCGGTCTTATCGGCGGCAAACCAGGTGCGTTCGATCTTCATGCCACCGAAGCGGCGGACGTTGACGCTCCCGTCCGGACGGCGGCTCCACGGGCATCCCCACTGTTCCAGCTGGGTCATTTCCGTTGGGCAATGGTGCACGAAGTAATCAACGACATCCTGTTCGCAAAGCCAGTCGCCCCCTGCAACCGTGTCGTGGAAATGGTATTCGAAGCTGTCATGATCCTGCGCGACGGCGGCGGATCCTCCTTCTGCGGCTACCGTGTGGCTGCGCATCGGATAGACTTTTGAAATCAATGCGATTTTAGCGTTCGGATTGGCTTGTGCCGCAGCAATTGCAGCGCGTAATCCAGCCCCGCCAGCGCCTATTACGGCAAGATCGGCTTGAAAAGTTTGCACGACATTCCTCCAGATTTTTGTTTTCCCGCAACGGGATGAACTAAAGGACGTTCACCTACCCGAACGGGCGATTGCGGAAGCGATTCCACTGCTCCTTTATGGGTAAAACAGTATAACCGCGTAGAAGTGAGGGAAATTTGACGTGTTCGATTTTTTTGCTGTTCTGTGCGGTGATTTATCATCGTGATTAATGAATGGCGTCACAGTATTTCTCTGTGCAATGAAAAAGGACTTTTACTGTGCAAAATTTGTCTCTGCCCCGGCTTACGAGTAGACTTCGTGCCCTTGTCTGAAAACGGAGAAATAACTCATGAGCGAAACGGCCACCTGGCAGCCGAGCGCATCCATTCCAAACCTGCTAAAGCGCGCAGCAATTATGGCGGAGATCCGCCGTTTCTTTGCCGATCGCGGCGTCCTGGAGGTGGAAACGCCGTGCATGAGTCAGGCGACGGTCACGGATATTCATCTGGTCCCGTTTGAAACCCGTTTTGTTGGCCCAGGCCACTCTCAGGGCATGAATCTGTATCTGATGACCAGCCCGGAATACCATATGAAGCGTCTGCTGGCGGCCGGGTGTGGTCCGGTCTATCAGCTGTGCCGTAGCTTCCGTAATGAAGAGATGGGCCGACACCATAATCCGGAATTCACCATGCTGGAGTGGTACCGCCCGCACTACGACATGTATCGTCTGATGAACGAAGTTGACGATCTGCTGCAACAGGTGCTGGATTGCGCGGAAGCTGAAACGCTCTCCTATCAGCAGGCCTTCCAGCGCCATCTGGAAATCGATCCACTGTCGGCTGATAAAACACAGCTGCGTGAAGTGGCGGCAAAACTGGATCTGAGCAACGTGGCGGATAACGAAGAGGATCGCGACACGCTGCTGCAACTGCTGTTCACCTTTGGTGTTGAACCGCAGATTGGCAAAGATCGTCCGACGTTTGTCTATCACTTCCCGGCCAGCCAGGCCTCACTGGCGCAGATCAGCACCGAAGATCACCGCGTGGCGGAGCGTTTTGAGGTGTATTTCAAAGGCATCGAGCTGGCGAACGGTTTCCACGAGCTGACCGACGCGCGCGAACAGCAGCAGCGTTTCGAGCAGGATAACCGCAAGCGCAACGCGCGCGGTCTGCCGCAGCAGCCGATTGATACTCATCTGCTGGAAGCGCTTAAAGCCGGTCTGCCGGACTGCTCCGGCGTGGCGCTGGGTGTGGATCGCCTGGTCATGCTGGCGCTGGGTGCCGAGCACCTGGGCGATGTGATTGCCTTTACGGTCGATCGCGCCTGAAAAAATGCCGGGTGGCGCTGCGCTTACCCGGCCTACTCGGTCATTTAACTCTGCCACATTAAAAACTGCTCATTTCTCTCTATACGGGTCTTTTTCTTAATTTGACTCGGATAGCCACATTGTTTGTCTGGTCATCTGCTACCATCCGCGCAGTTTAATTCCGTTTCGGATGGTTATATGTCTCACTCACTCAAAAAAATGACCCTTACCGGGCTCATTCTGATGATTTTTACGTCAGTCTTTGGCTTTGCCAATAGCCCGTCCGCGTTTTATCTGATGGGCTACAGCGCGACGCCGTTTTATATCGTTTCCGCTCTGTTCTTCTTTATCCCGTTTGCGCTGATGATGGCGGAGATGGGCTCGGCGTACCGGAAAGAAGAAGGCGGCATCTATTCGTGGATGAACAACAGCGTCGGCCCCCGTTACGCGTTTATCGGTACGTTCATGTGGTTTTCATCCTACGTCGTCTGGATGGTCAGCACGGCGGCCAAGGTTTGGGTGCCGTTCTCAACGTTTCTCTTCGGTGCGGATAAAACGCAAGTCTGGTCTCTGGCGGGGCTGAGCTCCACGCAGGTGGTCGGTATTCTGGCAGTGTGCTGGATGGTGGTGGTCACCCTGGTGGCCTCGAAAGGCATCAACAAAATTGCCCGTATCACTGCCGTTGGCGGCATTTCCGTGATGTGCCTGAACCTGGTGCTGCTGCTGGTCAGCATCGCTATTCTGTGCCTGAACGGCGGGCATTTCGCACAGGAAGTCAACTTCGTTTCATCGCCTAATCCGGGTTACCAGTCCGGGCTGGCCATGCTCTCCTTCGTGGTGTTTGCCATCTTTGCTTACGGTGGAATTGAAGCCGTGGGCGGGCTGGTCGACAAAACCGAAAATCCGGAAAAGAACTTCGCCAAAGGTATTATCTTTGCCGCCATCGTCATTTCCATTGGCTACTCACTGGCGATTTTCCTCTGGGGTGTCAGCACCAACTGGCAGCAGGTGTTGAGCAATAACACCACCAACCTCGGCAACATTACCTACGTGCTGATGAAAAGCCTGGGGGTGACGCTGGGCAACGCCATGGATCTCGCGCCGGAAACGTCGGCCACCCTGGGGATCTGGTTTGCGCGGATTACCGGTTTGTCGATGTTCCTCGCCTATACTGGCGCATTCTTCACGCTGATCTACTCGCCGCTGAAAGCGATTATTCAGGGGACGCCAAAGGCGCTGTGGCCCGCACGTATGACGCAGCTGAACGCTGCCGGTATGCCTGCCAACGCGATGTGGATGCAGTGCCTGCTGGTGTGCGTGTTCATTCTGCTGGTGTCCTTCGGCGGTGATACCGCGTCGGCGTTCTATAACAAGCTGACCCTGATGGCGAACGTATCGATGACGCTTCCGTATCTGTTCCTGACCCTGGCGTTCCCGTTCTTTAAGGCGAAGCGGGATCTGGAGCGGCCGTTTGTGATCTTCAAAACCCGCGCGGCGACGCTGCTGGCGACCACTGTTGTGGTGCTGGTCGTCGCGTTCGCCAACATCTTTACCGTCATTCAGCCCGTGGTTGAGGCAAATGACTGGAACAGCACGCTGTGGATGGTTGGCGGACCGATCTTCTTCTCGCTGCTGGCAATGGGGATTTATGAGCATTACCGTCGTCGCTCGACGGCCTGTGTAGCAGAAGTGGCGTAAAGGATTGACCCCCTCCCGACGGGGAGGGGGAAAGGATTACAAACTTCCCGCCGGGCGCGTACGCGCCGCTGACGTCAACGTTCTTCCCGTCTTACGTCCGTCCAGCGTTTCCAGACGCATCTGGAACGGCGGGAACGGCATATCAATTCCGTGCTCGCGGAAGCCAGCCAGGATCAGCTGGTGGATCTCATGGCGCAGCGGCATACGGTGTCCCATCTCGGCGGCGTAGATACGCAGCTCGAAAATCTGGATCCCCTGCTGCAAATCAACCAGGAACACTTCCGGCGGCGGGTTGTCGATTACCAGCGAACAGCGTTCAGCAGCCGTATAGAGGATCTGCGTCACCTCTTCGCTGTTGGCATCCGACGGAGCGGGTACGGTCAGCACCACACGCGTGACGGAGTCGGACAGCGACCAGTTGATAAACTGCTCGGTAATAAACGCCTTGTTCGGGACGATGATCTCTTTACGGTCCCAGTCGCTGATGGTGGTGGCGCGGGTGTTGATCCTGGTGACGCTGCCGGTGAGATCGCGGATGGTCACCGTATCGCCAATTCGAATCGGCTTTTCAAACAGAATGATCAGACCAGAAACGAAGTTGGCAAAAATCTCCTGTAAACCAAAGCCCAGGCCTACGGTCAGGGCGGCAACCAGCCATTGCAGTTTTGACCATTCGATACCAATCATCGAGAAGCCAACCAGCCCACCAAACAGCATGATTAAATACTTGGTGATGGTGGTGATCGCATAGCCCGTGCCGGGGGTTAAATCCAGATGCTGCAACAGCGCCAGCTCCAGCAGGGCAGGGAAGTTACGGATCAGCTGCGTGGTGATGATCAGCACCAGAATCGCAATCAGCACGGCCCCTAAGGTGATGGGCTCCAGGCTTTCGACCCCCTGCACCGTGGACGTCACATCCCATAAAGAGATGTTCTCCAGGAAGCCAAACGCGGAGTGGATTTCCGACCACAGGAAGATCACCGACAGCAGGGCAACCAGCATCAGAATTGAGCGTACCAGCCGCAGGGACTGGGTACTGATCGCATCCAGATCCAGTTCAACGTCATCGGCGTCTGTGGTCCCTTCGGTGCTGTTGACGTGGTTCGGCTCTTCTTCACCCCGCGCGCGCTGGGCCAGAATTTCTGCGCGACGGTGTTTGGCACGGTCAAACGCCAGACGACGACGCTGGATCAGCATGCCGCGGCGAATAACATGGTAGACCACCAGCAGCAGGAACCAGATAGCCACCGACGTTTCCAGTCGGGCGAGCAGCGCCTGCGCCGTGGCGAGATAACCGACCGCTGCCGCCAGCATCGCCGCCAGCGGCGCGCTGAGCAGCAGGTTCCACAGCAGACGGTTAAACATGTTATCGCCACTGCCGGTCTTGTCGAGATAGAGCGGGATCCCGGCGCGTTTCAGGCTGAGCGTCACTACCGCTAACGCCCCGCAGATCAGCATAAAGCACAGCCGTCCCAGCGAGCCGGAGAACTCCCGGTCATTGAGATTATCGAACATGATCAACGCCATAATCAGCGGCACAATCAGCCCGATACTCATCAGGTAGTAACGCATCGCCCGCGCAACGCGATTACGCGGCCAGCCAAAGTGAGCGATGAACAGACCATTTGGCCGCGCAAACGTGGCGCAAATCATCACCACCCACAGCAGCGGAACGGTGGCGGTCACGCCATCGCCAATCGCGACGGCAAGCGGGTAGGGCCAGGCTTCACGCAGGCCGTATCCGAGCGTCATCCACAGCACCGGCAGCGGAGACGCGACCAGAATTGACCAGAACACCGTACGCAACGTCAGCCAGAAGTGATCCTGGGTTACTTTTCCCACTCGGGCGCTGGAGCGTTCAAGGAAACGGGTGAAGTGACGACGGGAATAAATACTGAAGCCCACCAGAATCAGCGCCCCCAGCAGCGGGAAGATGGTCTCCTTGCTGGTTATCATCATTACGCTGGCGAGGCCCAGCTGGCTGAAGGTGTCCAATGAAATGAGGCGGCGCAGATCCTGCACAATCTCAATCGGCCAGGCGAAGGTCATCGGCCGCACGTCGGACGTCCAGAAAAGGTAGCGGTGCGTGGCTTCGTTGACCTCTTTCAGCGCATCCTCCAGCTGGCTATTCGAGACTTTCAGCTTGGTCAGCTCAAGGATCAGCGTATCGCCTCCCTGCAACAGGGAATTGAGCAGTTCGCGTTGGGTGCGCAGCTGCGCTTCCAGAATACGACTTTGCTCGCCGGTGAGCGGCTGTCCGTCAGCCTGACGGATCTGGCGGATTTGCGGCTGCTTGTTGAGGAGATCTTCATAATGAAGACGCTGAACGCGCAACTGCGCCATCTCCGTATCAAGCTGCTGCGGTTTTGGCATCTCTGGCAGACGAGCCACCTGCGCGCGTAACGCTTCGCCCAACAGGTTAGACGAGCCAAGCCACTGGGACTGTTCACGCAGCGTGTTGAGCGCCTGACGAACCTGGAGGGTTTGATTGGTGGCCTGACGCTGCTGCGAGGCCACCAAATCCATGCGCTGCGCCTGCTGATTCAGCGCGGCAGAAAGCTCGCGGTTAACCTTAAACTGGGCGACGATGCTGTCGGGCAGGTTAGCGCTGTTTTCGGCCAGTAACTCGGTGCTTTCCAGCGCACGTTCAGCTTCACGCTGACGCTGGCTGTTGAGTTGATTTCTCAGCGCCTGGAGATACGCATCCAGCTGCTGGCTCTGCTTCTGCGCCAGCTCGGAACGCATCCGCGACAGCTCCTGGCGGTTGTTAGCGGAAAGCTGCGCCAGCTCCAGTTCATCAACCAGCGCTTTTAGTCTGGCGGATTCCGCCTGCAACCCAAGATTTTGCGCCTGATTCTGCGGTGTGCTGCCTGTCTGCGTCCCGATGCGACGTTCCACCTCATTTAACTGACGGCGGGCATCGGTTTGCTGCTGTGGAAGCTGACTGAGGGAATCGGCAATTTCACGCGCCCGTTCCTGCTCCTGCTGCGCCAGACGGCTTTTTTCCAGCAGCTGGCTGCTGACTTGCAGGATCTCCTGATTCAGCGCCTCGGACGTCATCCCCGCGGGGACCTGGCGTGGTTCATCGCGCAGGTTGTTTAGCTGCGAGCGCAGGGTCTGAGAGAGTTTGGGGAAGTTGTCGATAACCTGCTGATACTGCTGCGCGCGCTCAAGGGAACCCTTTCGTTCCTCAAGCGCGTTCAGTGCAGACTGGAGTGACTCAACGGTCTCCGGCTGAGCGGGTTTCGCCGCTTTTGCCTGCTCCAGCTCCTGGGTTATCTGTTTGGCGTCGGGGGCCGTCGCTGCGTACGCCCCCATGCTGAGGCACCAGGCCATCAGTAATACGATAATCGGGCGCACGTCAGCAATCCTTCTGTTGTTAGCCTTCGTCTTTTTTGTCGTCAACCAGCGGGCTGGCGTCGTGCTCGGCTTTGATCTCTTCTTCCGGCAACGGGGCAGGCGCAACCTCTGGCGTCACAAAGACCTCCGTCGATACTGCCAGAGGCTGGCCGAGTTTGGTCACGGACAGGCTTTCCAGCTCGTCGACCAGGTTAACTTTGCCCGGTGCGAACAGGTTGATGACCGTTGAGCCCAGCTTGAAGCGGCCCATTTCCTGACCTTTCAGCAGGGCCACAGAACCTTCTTCTTCGCCGGCAGGCCAGGTCCAGCGCTTGATCACGCCTTCGCGCGGCGGCGTAATGGTGCCCGCCCAGACGGTTTCGATGCTGCCTACAATGGTAGCACCCACCAGAATCTGCGCCATTGGGCCAAATTCAGTATCAAACAGGCAGATGACGCGCTCGTTACGGGCAAACAGGTTAGGAACGTTTTGCGCCGTCAGGTGGTTTACAGAGAACAGATCCCCCGGCACGTAGATCATCTCGCGCAGAATACCATTACACGGCATATGCACGCGGTGGTAGTCGCGTGGGGAGAGATAGGTGGTCGCGAAAGTCCCGTTACGGAACAGATCGGCCATTATGTAGTTACCGGCCAGCAGCGCTTCCAGGCTGTAGTTATGGCCTTTCGCCTGCAAAATCTTGTCGTCTTCAATTTTACCCAGCTGGCTGATCACGCCGTCCGCTGGCATCACCAGCACGTTCGGGTCGGTATTCAGCGGGCGCACTTCGTCGCGCAGCGGACGCACAAAAAATTCGTTGAAGGTGCGGTAGCTTGCCGTATCCGGCTTCTGCGCTTCTTTCATGTCGACCTTGTAGTATTTCACGAACAGGTCGATGACCAGTTTGGTCAGCCAGCCCGCTCGTTTGCTCGCGCCCCAGCCCGCCAGGCGAGTGAGCCACAGTTTCGGCAGAATGTATTGAAGCGAAAGTTTAAATGAGTTTAACAAGGTAGCCTCCAGGCCATTGTTTTGTCGTTCCTGATCCGGCATTACGCTGCCGGAACCTGAAAAAAGGGGACGATTTTAGCGACGCTTAGCTTAGTTGTCAGTTATCAGAATCAGAAAAGTTTTTACGCGTTTTTACCTGGTCCATGCTTTCGAGAATACGGTGGTAATTTTCGAAACGGGTTTCCGCAATTTCTCCGTTCTCTACCGCTTCGCGGATAGCGCAGCCCGGATCGTTGTCATGTTTACAGTCGCGGTATTTGCAAGCGCCTAAATAGTCATGGAATTCGACAAATCCGTTAAAGATTTGTTCCGGCTCGAGGTGCCAGAGACCAAACTCACGCACGCCCGGGGAGTCAATCACATCGCCACCGTGCGGGAAGTGATAGAGACGTGAGGCAGTGGTGGTGTGCTGGCCCAGGCCCGAGACGTCAGACACATCGTTGGTCAGGATCTCCTGCTGAAGGCCGAGCAGGTTGTTAAGCAGGCTCGATTTACCTACGCCGGACTGCCCCGCAAAGATGCTGATGCGGTCGGTCAGCGCATCTTCTAACGGCTTCAGGCCATCTTTGGTGCGGCTGGAAACCATCAACACGCGATAGCCAATGTTGCGGTAAATATCCATCTGCTCATTTACAAAGGCCATGGCCTCGTCATCCAGCAGATCGATTTTATTCAGCACGATGAGCGGCTCAACCTGTAGCGTTTCGCAGGCCACCAGATAACGGTCAATAATATTGAGCGAAAGCTCAGGCAAAATCGCTGAAACGATCACTATCTGGTTGATGTTGGCGGCAATGGGCTTCACGCCGTCGTAGAAATCTGGACGGGTCAGAACCGACGTGCGTTCGTGCACGGCTTCAACGATACCTTTAACCGTTACCCCTTCCGCCGCCTCTTTGCCTGGACGCCAGACCACGCGGTCACCGGTCACCAGGGAACGGATGGTGCGACGGATATTGCAACGGTGGATATCCCCGTCGGCGGATTCGACATCGGCGTGCATGCCGAAGCGGCTAATCACAACGCCTTCTGTCGCTTCGCCAAACAGGTTGTCGTCGTAATCGGGCTTCTCCGTAGTGGTTTTAAGACGGCGCTGGTGATTTGCATTCACGCGGCGCTGCTGCCCTTTGGAGAGTTTATTTTTACTCAATCGCGCTGGCTCCTGGTCGCCCGTAGCGGGCAAAACCTCTATGATACACTCTAATTAATACTAGTTAACCTGCTACTGCCGGTTATGCGAGAAGGGTGGAAAATAACATGAGCGCGGACGAAAACAACCTGATTTGGATCGATCTGGAGATGACCGGCCTGGATCCCGAGCGCGATCGCATTATTGAGATCGCCACACTGGTCACCGATGCCAATCTCAATATTCTGGCGGAAGGCCCAACGATTGCCGTTCACCAGTCCGATGACCAGCTTGCGCTGATGGATGAGTGGAACGTGCGTACCCATACCGGCAGCGGGCTGGTGGAACGCGTGAAGGCCAGCACCCTGGGCGACCGCGAAGCGGAGCTGGCGACGCTTGAATTTCTGAAGCAGTGGGTGCCGGCAGGGAAATCGCCTATCTGTGGCAACAGCATTGGTCAGGATCGTCGTTTCCTGTTTAAGTACATGCCGGAGCTGGAGTCCTACTTCCACTACCGCTATCTGGATGTGAGCACCCTGAAAGAGCTGGCCCGCCGATGGAAACCGGAAATTCTCGACGGCTTCACAAAGCAGGGGACGCACCAGGCGATGGACGACATCCGTGAGTCTGTTGCGGAGCTGGCGTACTATCGCGAAAACTTTATTAAGCTCTGATTTTGCGATCCGGCGCCTTGCGTGGCCGGGTTTTTGTCGCTAAATTGTTCAGCTTGCCGATTAAATAAGCACTTGAACTGAATTTCAAAAAAATCGCTTTGAGGGGGGTTGCAGCTAAACGGATTTCTCGTATAATGCGCCTCCCGTAACGACAGAGAATTACACGTTACGACAGCAACAAAAGCAGTACAGATTTGCGGGAATAGCTCAGTTGGTAGAGCACGACCTTGCCAAGGTCGGGGTCGCGAGTTCGAGTCTCGTTTCCCGCTCCAAATTCTTCTTCATCTCCAGATTATCCACAGCGAAGTGCTTCGTTGGGGACGTTTTCTATTATGTCTGAAATACTCTTGTGAACAGAGTTATCCACAGAAACCGTGTTAAAACCAGTCTGTACGAAATGTTAGCAGGGTGAATAATATCTTCGTAATTCCCTGTAATTTATGAAGAAAATTTGATTTCAAAATGTTATTGAGATCACTTGACCTGTTTGCCAGAGCTGATGGCGCCTGAATTCTTATTTTTATTCACAGCCTGTGAATATATCACACATCCCGCGGCAGCCCTTTTTCAATCACCCTGACCAGGCGCTGTTTCTTCGGTAACTGCACTTCAACCACACCCGCATTTCGCTTCTCAATTTGCTGCGCAATCGCCCATTCTATGTGCTCATCAAGAAGTGGGTGCTCACCTCTACGGCTTTCGAGCGCTTGAAGATTTGCTTCATCCCACGGGGCATTCCCCAGCGCAACGGCCACATTACGCAGCCAGCGCAGGTGGCCGATACGACGTATGGCGGAACCCTCCGTCACCTTCAGGAACCAGGCTTCGCTCCAGGCGAACAGTTCGATCAACTGCGGGGCATGTAACGCCTTGCGCGGACTGAAGTCTTCTTCGTCCGTCAACTGTGAATAACGGTTCCACGGACAAATCAGCTGACAGTCATCACAGCCGTAGATGCGGTTGCCGATAAGCGGACGAAATTCCTCTGGAATGGCGCCTTCCAGCTCGATAGTGAGATAAGAGATACAGCGGCGCGCATCAACGGTATACGGTTCGACAATAGCGCCCGTTGGGCAGATGGTCATACAGGCCACACAGCGACCACAGCCTTCTTCCACCGGACCGTCTACCGGCAGGGGTAAATCAATCAGCAGTTCACCCAGGAAAAAGAATGAGCCCGCGTCGCGGCTTAAGATAAGTGAGTGCTTACCTGTCCAGCCGAGCCCGGCTTTTTCGGCGATCGGGCGCTCAAGAATAGGCGCAGAATCGACAAAGGGTCTAAAATTCAGCGAAACACAGTGCTGCTGAATGGTTTCCCCGAGCTTTTTTAGACGGTTGCGCAGAAGTTTATGGTAGTCACGTCCCAGAGCGTATCGGCTGACGTAACCCAGCGAAGGATTTTTTAGCGTGCGCGCAAAGGCCGCGTTAGCAGGCAGATAGTTCATGCGTACGCTAATAACGCGCAGCGTACCCGGCAACAGCTCGTGGGGGCGGGCACGCATCATACCGTGACGCGCCATCCACTCCATTTCGCCGTGGTATTGTTTATCCAGCCATGCCTGGAGCTTAGGCTCGCTGGCAGAGAGGTCGGTGTCAGTAATACCGACCTTCTGGAAGCCCAGTTCAGCACCCCACTGTTTTATTTTTTGCGCTAATTCATTGAGATCGAGGGGCTGTGACATGACGGACCATACTGTGAAGAAAAACCCCGCAAGTATACCACATTCCATCTGGCATGCGGATGACCTCCGTCGGGCCGAGAAAGAGGCCGCAGATAGCCTGGGCATTACCCTTTACGAACTGATGCAGCGCGCGGGCGAGGCGGCGTTTAACGTGGCGCGTACGGCTTATCCGGAGGCTTCGCACTATCTGATCCTGTGCGGGCACGGCAATAACGGTGGCGATGGTTATGTGGTGGCTCGTCTTGCGGTGGCGGCGGGGCTGCGCGTCACCCTGCTGGCGCTGGAGAGCGACAAGCCGTTACCGGAAGAAGCGGGCATGGCGAGAGAGGCCTGGCTGAATGCGGGGGGCATTATTCATGCGCCTGATATCGTCTGGCCCGAGGATGTCGACGTGATTGTTGACGGTCTGCTGGGGACGGGACTGATGAGCGCGCCTCGCGATGACGTCGCCGCGCTGATTACGCGCGCTAATGCGCACCCCGCCCCGGTGGTAGCGCTGGATATTCCCTCCGGCCTGATGGCGCAAACCGGCGTGACGCCGGGCGTGTCGATTGAGGCGGCGCGCACCGTGACCTTTATCGCCCTGAAGCCGGGTTTACTGACCGGTAAAGCGCGGGATGTCGTGGGCACGTTACACCACAACGCCCTGGGGCTGGAAAACTGGCTGGCCGGACAGGATACCCACATCACCCGCTTTGATGCCTCCCTGCTTGCACAGTGGCTGCCGCCGCGCCGTCCCACGTCCCATAAGGGCGACCATGGCCGACTGCTGATTATCGGCGGCGATCGCGGCACGGCAGGTGCGATTCGTATGACCGGAGAGGCCGCGTTGCGCAGCGGCGCCGGATTAATACGCGTGCTGACCCGCAGCGAAAACATCCCGCCCATTATTACCGCGCGGCCGGAGCTGATGGTCCACGAGCTTACCCCGCAGGCGATTGAAGAGGGTCTTGAGTGGGCGGACGTGGTGGTCATTGGTCCGGGCCTGGGTCAGCAGGAGTGGGGTAAACAGGCCCTGCAAAAGGCCGAGAATTTTCGTAAACCGATGCTCTGGGATGCCGACGCGCTTAACCTTCTGGCAATAAACCCGGATAAGCGTCACAATCGCATTCTGACGCCGCACCCCGGCGAAGCCGCACGGCTGCTTAACTGTAGCGTGGCAGAAATTGAAAGCGATCGCTTACTTTCAGCCCAACGTCTGGTAAAACGTTACGGAGGTGTTGCCGTTTTGAAAGGGGCGGGGACCGTTATCGCCAGCGATGGTGCGATGGGCATCGTTGATGCCGGTAATGCAGGCATGGCGAGCGGCGGCATGGGCGATGTGCTCTCTGGCATCATTGGCGCATTGCTCGGACAGAAACTTCCCCTTTATGATGCAGCCTGTGCCGGCTGCGTGGCCCACGGTGCGGCGGCTGACAGGCTGGCTGCTTGTTACGGAACGCGCGGTATGCTGGCCACCGATCTTTTTTGCACGCTGCGGCGTGTTGTTAACCCGGATGTGATTGACGTAGAAAATGACTAATCGAGCGATTCCTTTACCTGATGAACAAGCCACTTTAGATCTCGGCAAGCGCGTGGCGCAGGCCTGTCAGGGGGCGACCGTCATTTATCTGTATGGTGATTTAGGCGCGGGTAAAACAACCTTCAGCCGTGGCTTTTTGCAGGCGTTAGGCCATAACGGGAACGTAAAAAGCCCGACCTACACGCTGGTAGAACCGTACACGCTTGAAAATATCATGGTGTACCACTTTGATTTATATCGTCTTGCGGATCCTGAGGAGCTGGAATTTATGGGGATCCGCGATTACTTTGCCAACGACGCCATCTGCCTGGTGGAGTGGCCGCAACAAGGTGCGGGTGTGCTGCCTGACCCGGATGTCGAAATTCACTTAGATTACCAGGCACAAGGGCGTGAGGCGCGCATCAGTGCGGTTTCCTCATCAGGCTGTTCCTTACTGGCGCGTTTAGCCGGTTGAGCGTAGGGATAACGGGATGATTAATCGCGTTAAAGGTTGGGTGCTGGCTGCCACGGTCCTGCTGTGCGCGCAGGCCGGGGCGGCCAGCCTCTCGGATATTCAGGTGTCTAATGGCGATAGCCAGGCCCGTATTACGTTCAGCTTTATGGGCGATCCTGAATATGCTTTCTCACAAATCGACAGCCGCAGCGTGGCGCTCGATATTAAACAGACCGGGGTGATCCAGGGGCTGCCGCTCCAGTTCAGCGGCAACAATCTGGTGAAAAGCATCCGTTCGGGGACGCCGAAGGATGCGCAGTCTCTGCGTCTGGTGGTCGATCTCACCGAAAAGGGCAAGACGAAGGCGGTTAAGCAGCAAAACGGCGCCAATTATACGGTGGTCTTTACCATTAATGCTGATGTTCCGCCGCCGCCACCGCCTGCACCTGTTGTAGCAAAACGCGTGGAGGCACCGGTTTATACCCCAAGGCCGTCTGAGCCAGCCCGTAATCCGTTTAAATCACAAAATGACCGACTTACCGCCGTGACCAGCAGCAACACGGTGACGCGTCCGGCGGTCAGCGCGCGGCGTACGCCGGTCAGTGGCGACAAAGTGATTATCGCCATCGACGCCGGACACGGCGGGCAAGATCCTGGCGCGATTGGCCCGGGCGGCACGCGGGAGAAAAACGTCACTATCGCCATTGCCCGTAAGCTGCGTGCGCTTCTGAATGACGATCCGATGTTTAAAGGGGTCATGACCCGCGACGGAGATTACTTTATTTCAGTGATGGGACGCTCGGATGTGGCGCGTAAGCAAAACGCCAACTTCCTGGTGTCGATTCACGCGGATGCTGCGCCGAACCGTAACGCCACCGGCGCGTCGGTATGGGTGCTGTCGAACCGTCGCGCCAACAGTGAAATGGCGAACTGGCTTGAAGAGCACGAGAAGCAGTCTGAACTGTTAGGCGGGGCAGGCGATGTGCTGGCAAACAGCCAGGCCGATCCGTATCTCAGCCAGGCGGTGTTGGATTTACAGTTCGGTCATTCTCAGCGCGTCGGGTATGATGTCGCCACTAACGTACTGAGCCAGCTGCAAAGCATTGGATCGCTGCATAAGCGTCGCCCTGAGCATGCAAGCCTCGGTGTCCTGCGTTCGCCGGATATTCCGTCGATTCTGGTAGAGACGGGCTTTATCAGTAACAACGGCGAAGAGCGCCTGTTGGGCAGCGACAGCTATCAGCAGCAAATTGCCGAAGCGATTTATAACGGTCTGCGTAAATACTTTGACGCGCATCCGCTTCAGTCTGCGCCGCAGGGCGGGGCCGCCCAGACGGCAAGCGCCGCGCTGCCGGGTGAGATGACCGCGACTAATTAAGGAGAGTTCATGCCGATTCAGGTTCTACCGCCGCAGCTCGCGAACCAAATCGCCGCCGGTGAGGTGGTGGAACGCCCTGCGTCGGTGGTGAAGGAACTGGTGGAAAACAGCCTCGATGCAGGGGCGACCCGCATTGATATTGATATCGAACGCGGGGGCGCAAAGCTTATCCGCATTCGTGATAACGGCTGTGGCATCAAAAAGGACGAGCTGGCGCTGGCGCTAGCGCGTCATGCCACCAGTAAAATTGCCTCACTTGACGATCTGGAAGCGATTATCAGCCTGGGTTTTCGCGGCGAAGCGCTGGCCAGTATCAGCTCCGTTTCCCGCTTAACGTTGACCTCCCGCACGGCCGACCAGCAGGAAGCCTGGCAGGCCTACGCCGAAGGGCGTGATATGGACGTCACGGTTAAACCTGCGGCGCACCCGGTAGGCACCACGCTTGAAGTGCTGGATCTCTTCTATAACACGCCCGCCCGGCGCAAGTTTATGCGAACCGAGAAGACCGAATTCGGACATATCGACGAGATCATCCGCCGCATCGCGCTGGCGCGCTTTGATGTCACCCTCAACCTCAGCCATAACGGTAAGGTGATGCGCCAGTACCGCGCGGTGGCGGAGGGTGGACAAAAGGAGCGTCGGTTGGGCGCCATCTGCGGCACACCGTTTCTGGAAAAAGCGCTGGCCATTGAGTGGCAGCATGGCGATCTGGCCCTGCGCGGCTGGGTTGCCGATCCGAACGCCAGCAGCGCCGCGTTCGCAGAAATCCAGTATTGCTACGTCAACGGCCGCATGATGCGCGACCGCCTGATTAACCACGCTATTCGACAGGCCTGCGAAGATAAGCTCGGCGCCGATCAACAGCCCGCCTTTGTGCTTTATCTGGAGATCGACCCGCACCAGGTTGACGTTAACGTGCACCCCGCCAAGCACGAGGTGCGTTTCCACCAGTCGCGCCTGGTGCATGATTTCATCTACCAGGGCGTTGCCGCTGTATTGCAGCAGCAGGCAGAGCCAGAGTTGCCGCTGGCAAAAGAAGAGCCCGCGCCGCGCCCACTGCCGGAAAACCGCGTGGCGGCCGGGCGTAACCATTTTGCCGAACCGGCGGTCGCGCGCGAGCCGGCTGCTCCACGTTTATCCCCGGCGGGCAACGCGCCGCGACCAACCGGTGCCAACTATCCCAACGCTCAGCCGGGCTACCACAAACAGCAGGGGGCGCTGTACCGCAAACTGCTGGATACGCCGGCGGTGGAGCATAAAGAGCACATCACGGTTTCAACCCCCTCTCTGGATGGGCATAGCCAGAGTTTTGGTCGGGTATTGACCATTATTGCTCCCGACATGGCGTTGCTTGAACGCGAAGGTAAACTGCTGTTGCTGGCGCTTTCCGTGGCGGAGCGCTGGCTCAAACAGGCGCAGTTAACCCCGGGGGTGAATGCCGCCTGCGCGCAGCCGCTGTTGATCCCCGTTCGCCTGAAAATATCCCCTGAAGAAACAGGGGTTTTGCGGCGCGTGCAGACGCAACTGGCCGAAATGGGGATTGAAATCGTACTGGACGCGCAGCATGTGACAATTCGCGCAGTGCCTTTACCCTTACGCCAACAAAATTTACAAAACTTGATTCCTGAACTGATAGGCTACCTGGCGCAGCAAACGACGTTTGATGCCGTCGATACCGCGCAGTGGATCGCCCGCCATCTGGCCAGCGAACATGCACCGTGGAGTATGGCGCAGGCGATTACCGTTCTGGCGGAGGTGGAGCGCCTCTGTCCACAGCTGGTGAAAGCGCCTCCAGGTGGCTTGTTACAACCTGTTGATTTACAAACGGCGATGACCGCCCTGAAACATGACTGATGTAAGTAAGGCGAGCCTGCCAAAGGCGATTTTTTTAATGGGGCCAACGGCCTCCGGTAAAACGGCGTTAGCCATTGAGTTACGTAAAGTTTTGCCAGTAGAGTTGATTAGCGTTGATTCAGCCCTCATCTACCGAGGGATGGACATCGGCACGGCGAAGCCCAACGCAGACGAACTGCGTGCGGCACCGCACCGTTTACTGGATATTCTCGACCCGGCACAGGCTTACTCCGCGGCAGATTTTCGCCGCGACGCCTTAGCCGAGATGGCCGAGATTACCGCCGCGGGACGCATACCGCTGTTAGTTGGCGGCACGATGCTCTACTTTAAGGCGCTGCTGGAGGGGTTATCGCCTCTGCCATCGGCCGATCCGGAAGTGAGAGCGAAGATTGAGCGGCAGGCGGCAGAGCAGGGGTGGGACGCTTTGCACAGGCAACTGGAAGAGATTGACCCGGTTGCCGCAGCGCGGATCCACCCAAACGATCCGCAAAGGCTTTCCCGGGCACTGGAAGTTTTTTTCATTTCGGGTAAAACTTTAACGGAACTGACGCAAACGTCAGGAGACGCTCTGCCGTATCAGGTGCATCAGTTCGCCATCGCCCCGGCGAGCCGTGAACTGCTCCATCAACGAATTGAGCAGCGTTTTCATCAGATGTTGGCTTCAGATTTTGAAGCAGAAGTGCGGGCGCTTTTTGCCCGTGGAGATTTGCATACGGACATGCCTTCCATTCGTTGTGTGGGATACCGCCAGATGTGGTCGTATCTTGAAGGTGAGATTTCATACGATGAAATGGTTTATCGAGGTGTTTGCGCCACGAGACAGTTAGCGAAGCGCCAGATCACCTGGTTACGCGGTTGGGAGGGTGTTCACTGGTTAGACAGTGAAAAACCACAACAGGCGTTAAACGAAGTGATTGAGGTTATTGGTGATATCGCTGACTGAATGTGTACAATTAAGCCGTATCGTGCGCAATTTTTCAGAATCGCAAGGTTCTAAGTACAAAACAAGCATATAAGGAAAAGATAGAATGGCTAAGGGGCAATCTTTACAAGATCCGTTCCTGAACGCATTGCGTCGGGAGCGTGTTCCAGTTTCTATTTATTTGGTGAATGGTATTAAGCTGCAAGGTCAGATTGAGTCTTTCGATCAGTTCGTGATCCTGTTGAAAAACACGGTCAGCCAGATGGTCTATAAGCACGCGATTTCTACTGTTGTTCCGTCCCGTCCGGTATCTCATCACAGCAATAACGCTGGCGGCGGCACTGGCAGTAACTACCATCACGGCAGCAACGCGCAGGGTTCTTCAACACCAGCGCAGGACAGCGAAGAAACCGAATAAGGTTTTGGGCTGTTATCCACACGGGGAGCCAGGGATCCTGCGTTCCCCGCTGATCTTTTTAGAGAGGTTTACGCTTGTTTGACCGTTATGACGCCGGTGAGCAGGCGGTGCTGGTACACATCTATTTTTCGCAAGACAAAGATATGGAAGACCTCCAGGAGTTTGAATCTCTGGTCTCTTCCGCCGGTGTCGAAGCAATGCAGGTGATTACCGGTAGCCGTAAAGCGCCGCACCCGAAGTACTTTGTTGGTGAAGGTAAAGCAGTTGAAATTGCGGATGCCGTAAAAGCAACCGGCGCATCCGTTGTGCTGTTTGATCATGCGCTGTCTCCGGCTCAGGAACGTAACCTGGAAGCTCTCTGCGAATGCCGTGTAATCGATCGCACGGGGTTGATCTTAGATATTTTTGCTCAGCGTGCGCGTACCCACGAGGGTAAGTTGCAGGTTGAGCTGGCGCAGTTGCGCCATCTGGCGACGCGTCTGGTGCGTGGCTGGACACACCTTGAAAGACAAAAAGGCGGGATTGGTTTGCGTGGCCCGGGTGAAACCCAGCTCGAAACCGACCGCCGTTTGCTGCGTGGGCGTATAACCCAGATCCTTTCACGTCTGGAACGTGTAGAGAAACAGCGCGAACAGGGGCGTCGGGCGCGAACGAAAGCCGATATCCCAACGGTGTCGCTGGTGGGTTATACCAACGCCGGTAAATCCACCCTGTTTAACCAGATAACCGAGGCCCAGGTGTATGCCGCAGACCAGCTGTTTGCGACCCTGGACCCAACCCTGCGCCGTATTGACGTCGCAGACGTGGGTGAAACGGTGCTGGCGGATACCGTAGGGTTTATCCGCCATCTGCCGCACGATCTGGTCGCGGCGTTTAAAGCGACGTTGCAGGAGACGCGTCAGGCGACCCTGCTGCTGCATGTGATTGATGCGGCTGACGTACGCGTGCAGGAGAACATCGACGCGGTGAACGTGGTGCTCGAAGAGATCGACGCCCACGAAATTCCAACCCTGTTGGTGATGAACAAGATCGATATGCTGGACGATTTCGAACCGCGTATTGACCGAGACGAAGAGAACAAACCGATTCGGGTCTGGCTGTCTGCTCAGGCCGGGATTGGTGTGCCACTGCTTTTCCAGGCTTTGACAGAACGTCTTTCCGGTGAGGTAGCTCAGCACACGCTGCGACTGCCGCCACAGGAAGGCAGGCTGCGCAGCCGGTTTTATCAGCTTCAGGCGATAGAAAAAGAGTGGATGGAGGATGACGGCAGCGTGGGGATGCAGGTGCGTATGCCGATCGTTGACTGGCGTCGCCTCTGTAAACAAGAACCTGCGCTGGCGGACTATATCGTCTGATCAGAAAGGGGAAGCCTGAAAAATTCGCCCTTGCATAACAAATATGGAGCATATACATGGCGTGGAATCAGCCCGGTAATAACGGACAAGACCGCGACCCGTGGGGAAGCAGCAATAATCAAGGCGGCAACTCTGGGGGAAATGGCAACAAAGGTGGTCGCGAGCAGGGGCCGCCGGATCTGGATGATATCTTCCGCAAACTGAGCAAAAAGCTTGGTGGCCTTGGCGGAGGAAAAGGTTCTGGCTCGGGTGGCAATTCCACTCAGAGTCCGCGCCCGCCAATGGGTGGCCGCGTGGTGGGCATTGTCGCCGCTGCGGTGGTAATCATCTGGGCAGCCAGCGGGTTCTACACCATTAAAGAAGCAGAACGCGGCGTGGTCACCCGTTTCGGTAAGTTCAGCCATCTGGTTGAACCGGGCCTGAACTGGAAGCCGACCTTCATTGATGACGTGACCGCGGTTAACGTGGAGTCCGTCCGTGAACTGGCCGCCTCTGGCGTGATGTTGACCTCTGACGAGAACGTGGTGCGCGTTGAGATGAACGTACAGTACCGCGTGACCGATCCGGAACGTTATCTGTTTAGCGTGACCAGCGCCGATGACAGCCTGCGTCAGGCGACCGACAGTGCCCTGCGTGGCGTGATCGGCAAATACACCATGGACCGTATCCTGACCGAAGGTCGTACCGTTATTCGTAGCGATACCCAGCGTGAGCTGGAAGAGACCATTCGTCCGTACAACATGGGTATCACCCTGCTGGACGTCAACTTCCAGGCTGCACGTCCGCCGGAAGAGGTGAAAGCCGCGTTTGACGATGCGATTGCCGCGCGTGAAAACGAACAGCAGTACATCCGTGAAGCGGAAGCGTACACCAACGAAGTTCAGCCGCGTGCAAACGGTCAGGCGCAGCGTATTCTGGAAGAAGCGCGTGCGTATAAGACCCAGACCATCCTGGAAGCACAGGGTGAAGTGGCTCGCTTTGCGAAGATCCTGCCGGAATATAAAGCCGCGCCGGAAATTACCCGTGAGCGTCTCTATATCGAGACCATGGAAAAAGTGCTGAGCCATACGCGTAAAGTGCTGGTTAACGACAACAAAGGCGGAAACCTGATGGTCCTGCCGCTGGATCAGATGCTGAAAGGCGGTTCTGCACCGGCAGCAAAAGACAACAGCGGTGCGAACAACCTGCTGCGTCTGCCACCGGCCTCGTCTGGCAGCGCCAGCGCGAACACAACGCCTTCTTCGAACGATGGTGACATTATGGACCAACGCCGTGCTAACGCGCAGCGTAACGACTACCAGCGTCAGGGGGAATAAGGATGCGTAAGTCAGTTATTGCGATCATCATCATCGTACTGGTCGTGCTCTACACCTCCATCTTTGTGGTGAAAGAGGGCGAGCGTGGGATCAAGTTCCAGTTCAGCAGCGTCGTGCGTGACGGCGACAAGCGTCCGGTGATTTATGAGCCGGGTCTGCACTTCAAGATCCCGTTCATTCAGTCAGTGAAAACGCTCGATGCGCGTATCCAGACCATGGATAACCAGGCCGATCGTTTCGTGACTAAAGAGAAGAAAGACCTGATCGTTGATTCCTATATCAAATGGCGCATCAGCGATTTCAGCCGCTACTTCCTGGCAACCGGGGGTGGCGACGTTTCTCAGGCAGAAGTGCTGCTGAAACGTAAGTTCTCTGACCGTCTGCGTTCTGAAATTGGTCGTCTGGATGTGAAAGACATTGTGACCGACTCCCGTGGTCGTCTGACGCTGGAAGTGCGTGATGCGCTGAACTCCGGCTCTGCGGGCACCGAGGATGAAGTTGAAACCCCGGCGGCAGACGATGCGATTGCCAAAGCGGCTGAACGTGTTCAGGCTGAAACCAACGGTAAAGTGCCGGTGATCAACCCGAACAGTATGGCGGCGCTGGGCATCGAAGTGGTTGATGTGCGCATCAAACAGATCAACCTGCCAGCGGAAGTGTCCGAGGCGATCTACAACCGTATGCGCGCCGAGCGTGAAGCGGTAGCCCGTCGTCACCGTTCACAGGGTCAGGAAGAAGCGGAAAAACTGCGCGCGGCAGCGGACTATGAAGTCACCAAGACGCTGGCGGAATCTGAGCGCCAGGGTCGTATCCTGCGCGGTGAAGGTGATGCCGAAGCGGCTAAACTGTTTGCTGATGCATTCAGCCAGGATCCAGACTTCTACGCCTTCATCCGTAGCCTTCGTGCTTACGAGAATAGCTTCAAGAGCAACCAGGATGTGATGGTGCTCAGCCCGGACAGCGATTTCTTCCGTTATATGAAGACGCCGACCAACGCAACGCGATAAACTCAGGCTCGTTTGAGTATTCAAACCACCGCTCTTCACGGAGCGGTGGTTTTCTTTTATAAGGATGAAAAATGAACTCCACGATCTGGCTCGCACTGGCCCTGGTTTTGGTGCTGGAAGGCCTCGGCCCGATGCTCTATCCGCGCGCATGGCGCCGGATGATCGCGACAATGAGCCAACTCCCGGACAATATTTTACGTCGTTTTGGCGGTGGTCTTGTGGTTGCCGGTATCGTTATCTACTACATGTTGAGGAAAACGATTGGCTGATCAAAAACTAACCGCAATTGGCATATTTTAGGGTCAAAAAGTGCTGTATATCTGAAAAAGCGATGGTAGAATCCATTTTTAAGCAAACGGTGATTTTGAAAAAATGGGTAACAACGTCGTCGTACTGGGCACCCAATGGGGTGACGAAGGTAAAGGGAAGATTGTTGATCTTCTGACTGAACGGGCCAAATATGTTGTACGCTACCAGGGCGGTCACAACGCGGGCCATACTCTCGTAATCAACGGTGAAAAAACCGTCCTCCATCTTATTCCATCAGGCATTCTTCGCGAAAACGTCACCAGCATCATCGGTAACGGCGTTGTGCTGTCTCCCGCTGCGCTGATGAAAGAGATGAAAGGTCTGGAAGACCGTGGTATCCCTGTTCGTGAGCGTCTGCTGCTCTCCGAAGCCTGCCCGCTGATCCTGGATTATCATGTGGCGCTGGACGTGGCGCGTGAAAAAGCGCGTGGCGCGAAAGCGATCGGCACCACCGGTCGTGGTATCGGCCCCGCTTACGAAGATAAAGTGGCTCGTCGCGGTCTGCGCGTGGGTGACCTCTTCGACAAAGCGACCTTCGCTGAAAAACTGAAAGAAGTGATGGAATATCACAACTTCCAGCTGGTGAACTTCTACAAAGCCGAAGCCGTTGACTACCAGAAAGTGCTGGATGACGTCATGGCGATTGCTGATATTCTGACCGGTATGGTTGTTGATGTGTCCGATCTGCTGGACCAGGCGCGCAAGCGTGGCGATTTCGTCATGTTTGAAGGTGCGCAGGGTACGCTGCTGGACATCGACCACGGTACCTATCCGTACGTAACGTCCTCTAACACCACCGCGGGTGGCGTGGCAACCGGCTCCGGTCTGGGCCCGCGTTATGTCGATTACGTTCTGGGCATCATCAAAGCGTACTCCACTCGCGTGGGTGCAGGTCCATTCCCGACCGAACTGTTTGATGAGACCGGCGAGTTCCTCTGCAAGCAGGGTAACGAGTTTGGCGCGACCACCGGTCGTCGTCGTCGTACCGGCTGGCTGGACGCCGTTGCCGTACGTCGCGCAGTGCAGATCAACTCCCTGTCTGGCTTCTGCCTGACCAAGCTGGACGTACTGGACGGCCTGAAAGAAGTAAAAATCTGCGTAGGCTACCGTATGCCTGATGGCCGCGAGGTGACCACCACTCCGCTGGCTGCTGACGACTGGGAAGGCATTGAGCCAATCTACGAAACTATGCCGGGCTGGTCTGAGACCACATTTGGTGTGAAAGAGCGTAGTGGCCTGCCAAAAGCCGCGCTGGACTACATCAAGCGCATTGAAGAACTGACCGAAGTGCCGATCGATATTATTTCTACCGGCCCGGATCGTACTGAAACGATGATCCTGCGCGACCCGTTCGACGCATAATCTTCGTGACTGCTGGCCTGCGGGGAAACCCGTAGGCCGGATAAGCGCAGCGCCATCCGGCGACCGCTCCTGGATCTCCGCTTTTTCGCCCCGTCTGTCAAATAAATTAGCCGCTAACTATCTGGCTGGTTTATCATCATTAATGAATATCTCTGCGGTTTGACCGCGTTTTCCCTTTTTCCTGAGGTTGATGTGCAGTTAACAAGTTTCACCGATTACGGCTTACGCGCGCTGATTTACATGGCGTCGTTACCCGATGGGAAGATGACCAGCATCTCTGAAGTCACAGAGGTGTACGGTGTGTCCCGTAATCATATGGTCAAAATAATCAATCAACTTAGTCGTGCCGGATACGTTGCTGCCGTCCGCGGGAAGAATGGAGGGATCCGTCTCGGTAAACCGGCGCAGAGTATCCGTATTGGCGATGTGGTACGTGAACTGGAGCCGCTCTCTCTGGTGAACTGTAGCAGCGCGTTCTGCCACATTACGCCCGCTTGCCGCCTGAAACAGGCGCTTTCAAAGGCCGTGCAAAGTTTTCTCAAGGAACTGGATAACTACACGCTGGCCGATTTGGTTGAAGAGAATCAACCGCTTTATAAATTATTGCTGGTGGAATGAAGAAAATTTCCACCGGAGCTGACAACGGAGGAACCGACATGTCACAAGATCCTTTCCAGGAACGCGAAGCCGAAAAATACGCGAATCCTATCCCCAGCCGCGAGTTCATCATTGAACACTTAACAAAACGCGAAAAACCCGCCAATCGTGAAGAACTTGCCGTTGAACTGAACATTGAAGGTGAAGAGCAAATTGAAGCCCTTCGCCGCCGCCTGCGCGCCATGGAACGTGACGGGCAACTTGTCTTTACTCGTCGCCAGTGCTACGCGCTGCCAGAACGCCTCGACCTGCTGAAAGGCACCGTTATTGGTCATCGCGATGGCTTCGGCTTCCTGCGCGTGGAAGGCCGTAAAGACGACCTGTACCTCTCATCCGAACAGATGAAGATGTGTATTCACGGCGACCAGATCCTGGCGCAGCCGCTGGGTGCAGACCGTAAAGGCCGCCGCGAAGCGCGCGTGGTCCGCGTGCTGGTGCCGAAAACCAGCCAGATTGTAGGCCGTTACTTTACCGATGCGGGCGTAGGCTTTGTGGTGCCGGATGACAGCCGTCTGAGCTTCGACATTCTCATCCCGCCTGAAGAGGTGATGGGCGCACGCATGGGCTTTGTGGTGGTGGTGGAACTCACCCAGCGCCCAACCCGTCGCACCAAAGCGGTGGGTAAAATCGTCGAAGTGCTGGGCGATAACATGGGCACCGGCATGGCCGTCGATATGGCGCTGCGTACCCATGAAATTCCGTCTGTCTGGCCGAAAGCGGTTGAAGATCAGATTGAAAACCTGCGTGAAGAAGTGCCGGAAGAGTCCAAAGCAGGCCGCGTGGATCTGCGCGATCTGCCGCTGGTCACCATTGATGGTGAAGACGCCCGTGACTTCGATGATGCCGTATATTGCGAGAAAAAACGCGGTGGCGGCTGGCGTCTGTGGGTGGCTATCGCGGATGTGAGCTATTACGTGCGTCCGCACACGCCGCTGGATAACGAAGCGCGCAGCCGCGGTACGTCGGTCTACTTCCCGTCGCAGGTTGTACCGATGCTGCCAGAAGTGCTCTCCAACGGCCTGTGTTCCCTCAACCCGCAGGTGGACCGCCTGTGTATGGTCTGCGAAATGACCATCTCCAGCAAGGGACGTCTGACGGGCTATAAGTTCTACGAAGCGGTGATGAGTTCTCATGCGCGCCTGACCTATACCAAGGTCTGGCATATGTTGCAGGGCGATCAGGATCTTCGCGAACAGTACGCGCCGCTGGTCAAACACATCGAAGAGCTGCACAACCTCTACAAAACGCTGGATCAGGCGCGCGAAGAGCGCGGTGGGATCTCGTTTGAGAGTGAAGAGGCGAAGTTTATCTTTAACGCTGAGCGTCGTATCGAGCGTATCGAACAGACTCAGCGTAACGATGCGCACAAGCTGATTGAAGAGTGTATGATCCTGGCGAACATCTCGGCGGCACGTTTCGTTGAGAAAGCCAAAGAGCCTGCGCTGTTCCGTATTCACGACAAGCCAACCACGGAAGCCGTAACCTCGTTCCGCTCCGTGCTGGCTGAACTCGGCCTGGAGCTGCCTGGCGGTAATAAGCCTGAGCCACGCGATTACGCCGAGCTGCTGGAATCCATCAGCGATCGTCCTGACGCGGAAATGCTGCAAACCATGCTGCTGCGCTCCATGAAGCAGGCGATTTACGATCCGGAAAACCGGGGCCACTTTGGTCTGGCGTTACAGTCGTACGCGCACTTTACCTCGCCGATCCGCCGTTATCCGGATCTGTCCCTGCACCGTGCGATCAAGTATCTGCTGGCGCACGAGCAGGGTCATAAAGGCAACACGACCGAAACCGGAGGGTATCACTACTCCATGGAAGAGATGCTGCAACTGGGCCAGCACTGTTCCATGACCGAGCGTCGTGCGGATGAAGCGACGCGCGACGTGGCGGACTGGCTGAAGTGTGACTTTATGCTGGATCAGGTGGGTAATGTCTTTAAAGGCGTGATTGCCAGCGTCACTGGCTTTGGCTTCTTCGTGCGTCTGGATGAGCTGTTTATCGACGGTCTGGTGCACGTTTCCAGCCTCGATAACGATTACTACCGCTTCGACCAGGTCGGACAACGTCTGATCGGCGAATCCGGCGGTCAGACCTACCGTCTGGGCGATCGGGTGGAAGTGAAGGTTGAAGCCGTGAATATGGACGACCGTAAAATCGACTTTAGCCTCATCTCCAGCGAGCGTGCTCCGCGTAACGTCGGGAAAACCGAGCGTGAGAAAGCGAAAAAAGGCGGCAACGGTAAAGCGGGCGGTAAGCGACGTCAGGCAGGTAAAAGAGTAAACTTTGAGCCAGACAGCGCTTTTCGTGGCGAGAAGAAACAGAAGCCCAAGGCGGCGAAAAAAGACGCTCGTAAAGCGAAAAAACCGTCGACCAAGACCCAAAAAATAGCGGCCGCGACCAAAGCGAAGCGCGCGGCGAAGAAACAGCAGGCGGAGTAATTTCCCCTCACCCTGACCCTCTCCCCAACGGGAGAGGGAAAATATTTATTACGAGAACCATCAATGAGTGAAATGATTTACGGCATCCACGCGGTGCAGGCCCTGCTGGAGCGCGCGCCGGAGCGTTTTCAGGAAGTTTTTATTCTGAAAGGGCGTGAAGACAAACGTCTGATGCCGCTGATCCACGCGCTGGAAGCGCAGGGCGTAGTGATCCAGCTGGCGAACCGCCAGTATCTGGATGAAAAAAGCGAAGGTGCTGTACACCAGGGCATTATCGCGCGCGTGAAGCCAGGCCGTCAGTATCAGGAGAACGATCTGCCGGATCTGATCGCCGGGCTGGAGAACCCGTTCTTCCTGATCCTCGATGGCGTAACCGACCCACATAACCTGGGCGCGTGCCTGCGTAGCGCCGATGCAGCAGGCGTGCATGCGGTGATTGTGCCAAAAGATCGCTCCGCGCAGCTTAACGCTACCGCTAAAAAAGTCGCCTGCGGCGCGGCGGAAAACGTCCCGTTAATCCGCGTGACTAACCTGGCGCGCACCATGCGTCTGTTGCAGGAAGAAAATATCTGGATCGTAGGAACAGCCGGTGAAGCGGATCACACCCTGTACCAGAGCAAAATGACCGGCCGTATGGCGCTGGTGATGGGAGCGGAAGGCGAAGGTATGCGTCGTCTGACGCGCGAGCACTGCGATGAGCTGATCAGCATCCCGATGGCGGGCAGCGTATCGTCCCTGAACGTTTCTGTTGCGACGGGTATCTGCCTGTTTGAAGCGGTGCGTCAGCGCGGGTAGCCTGTTGTGCCGGGTGGCGGCTTCGCCTTACCCGGCCTACAAAAGCATGGTACCGTAGGCCCGGTAAGCGTAGCGCCACCGGGCAACAATCTCACTCCTCTAACGACCGTAAATGGTCATCCTTTCTCAGCGTCATCAGCGCGAAAATACTCACCACCGCCGTTGCCATCACGTAGTACGCCGGAATATCCAGATTGCCCGTCTCTTTAATCAGCCCGGTAATGATCAGCCCCGCACAGCCCGAGAAGATCGCATTCGACAGAGAATAGGCCAGCCCCAGCCCGGTATAACGCACGCGCGTCGGGAACATCTCAGACAGCATTGCCGGCCCCGGCCCTGCCAGCATCCCAACCAGACCCCCCGCAATCAGCACCACAATCGCTTTGACTGCCAGCGTACTGGATTCCGCCTGCAAAATTTTCAGCAGCGGCAGGGCGAGGATCAGCAGGAGCACGGTGGCGATAATCATCACCGTGCGCCGCCCGATCCTGTCGCTCAGCATGCCCGACGGAATGATCGTGAGCGCAAACCCAATGTTAGAAATCACCGCAATCAGTAACGCCTGGTTAAAACCGGTGTGCAGCGCAGATTGCAGATAGGTCGGCATAATCACCAGATAGGTATAACCCGCCGCAGACCAGACCATCACGCGGCCAATGCCCATCAGGATGGTTTTGAACGTGGCGGCGGTGCTGGCCTGAGTAACAACCGGTTTTTCCCGTTGCTGTACAAAGCTCGGCGTCTCTTCCATGCTCACCCGCAGCCATAGCGCGACCGCACCCATCGGCAACGCCAGGAAGAACGGAATGCGCCAGCCCCAGTCGTGCAAGGCTTCAGGGGAGAGAAGGGCAGAGAGCAACGCGACAATGCCTGCGCCCGCTAACAGCCCGAGCGCCACGGTAAAGGACTGCCATGCCCCGTAAAGACCGCGCTTGCCGCGCGGGGCGAACTCCGTCATCAATGAGACCGCACCGCCATACTCACCGCCCGCGAACAGTCCTTGCAGAATACGCAGGAGCGTAACGATCAGCGGCGCGGCAATCCCGATACTGGCGTAGACCGGCACAATACCGATGGCAGCGGTAGCGAGCGTCATCAATACCAGCACTATAATCAGCGTCGGTTTGCGGCCAATCCTGTCGCCAATGCGGCCAAAGACCACCGCACCCAGCGGACGGAAGAAGAAAGCGATGGCGAACGAGGCCCAGGTGAGGATCAGGCTGGTGAGCTCCGCTTCCCCCTCAAGCTGGAAGAAGTTTCTGGCAATCACCGTTGCCAGAAAACCGTAGACCGCAAATTCATACCACTCGATGAAATTACCGATGGAGCCTGCAATTAATGCACGCTTGTGCGCATCCTGTTGCATAACGATCCTCACAAAAACGGGGTAAGAATAAATTATTCAGCATTAGTGAAGTAATGAAATAGTTTATTCTTATGTTCTGTGAGCTATTTCACGAATGATATCAACACGATCGTCATCGTGTGACCCCCCTCCCATGCAGCGTGCATGCCCTCTGTCCATACTTACCTTTATTGCCAATGAAAGGAGGGAGACAGCATGCACTGGCAGACACATACCGTTTTTAATCAACCTGCACCGCTATCGAACAGCAACCTTTTTCTCTCTGATTGCGCCCTGCGCGATGCGGTAGCGCGCGAAGGGGCTGAGTGGGATGTGGATCTTCTTGCCAGCATCGGACAGCAGTTGGGTACGGCGGAGTCGCTGGAGCTGGGCAGGCTGGCGAACGTTAATCCGCCGGAGCTGCTGCGTTATGACGCCACGGGAGCGAGGCTGGATGACGTCCGCTTTCATCCGGCATGGCATCTTCTGATGCAGGGGCTTTGCGCCAACCGGGTGCACAACCTGGCGTGGGAGGAGGAGGCGCGGAAAGGATCGTTCGTCGCCAGAGCCGCGCGTTTTGTGCTGCATGCTCAGGTGGAGGCGGGAACGCTATGCCCGGTGACCATGACCTTTGCGGCCACGCCGCTGTTGCTACAGTCGCTACCCAAACCGTTTGACAACTGGTTAACGCCGCTGATGAGCGATCGCTACGATCCCCATCTCGCACCGGGGGCGCAAAAGCGCGGCCTGCTGATCGGCATGGGGATGACGGAAAAGCAGGGCGGTTCGGACGTACTCAGTAATACCACCAAAGCAGAGAAATGCAGTGATGGCAGTTACCGGCTGGTGGGGCACAAATGGTTTTTCTCCGTGCCGCAGAGCGATGCGCATCTGGTGCTGGCGCAGGCGAAGGGCGGGCTTTCCTGCTTTTTTGTTCCGCGTTTTTTACCCGACGGGCAACGTAATGCTGTGCGCCTTGAGCGTCTGAAGGACAAGCTCGGTAACCGTTCAAATGCCAGCAGTGAGGCTGAGTTCCTGGATGCTTACGGCTGGCTGCTGGGCGAAGAGGGTGAAGGTGTCCGGCAAATTCTGAAGATGGGCGGGCTGACGCGCTTTGACTGCGCGCTTGGCAGCCACGGACTGATGCGCCGTGCGCTCTCGGTGGCGCTTTATCATGCCCATCAGCGGCAGACCTTCGGCAAAAATCTGATCGACCAGCCGTTAATGCGCGACGTGCTAAGCCGTATGGCGCTGGTGCTGGAGGGACACACGGCACTGCTGTTCCGACTCGCCCGGGCGTGGGACAACCGCACCGACCCGCAGGAGGCCGCATGGGCGCGGCTTTTCACTCCGGCGGCAAAATACAGCGTCTGCAAAGCGGGCATACCGTTTGTGGCAGAGGCAATGGAGGTGCTGGGCGGTGCAGGCTATTGCGAAGAGAGTGAACTTCCGCGGTTGTACCGTGAAATGCCCGTCAACAGCATCTGGGAAGGCTCTGGCAATATTATGTGCCTGGATGTACTGCGCGTGCTGGCGAAGCAGTCGGGCATTCTCGACCTGCTCGCCGATGATTTCGCGCAGGTCAAAGGTCAGGACAGGCACTTCGATCGCAGCTGGCGGCAGCTACAGCAGAAGCTGCGTAAACCGCAGGAAGCGCAGGGCAGGGAGATCGCGCGGCAGCTCTTTTTACTCGGGGCCGGAAGCCAGATGCTGCGGCACGCATCGCCGCCCGTGGCGCAGGCGTGGTGCCGCATGATGCTGGATACCCGGGGCGGCACGCTGATGAGCGAACAGGTGCAAACCGACCTGCTGCTGCGCGCCACCGGCCGGGTCGGTTAAGCCTTCAGCTGGAACAGGCTCACCAGCCGGGTGAGGTGTGAACCCTTCTCGCGCAGCGTCTGTGCCGTCTGCTCGCTGCGCGAGATGCGATCGGCATTGATGTGCGATGCCTCACCGATGTGCGTCATCGCCAGATTCACCTGACCAATCCCCGCAGACTGCTCGCGGGAGGCGTGGTTGATCTCGGTGACAAGCTGGCTGATGTTATCGATATGAATAATGATGGCATCCATCGCCAGACGCGTCTGCTCAGATAGCGCATGGCCTTCGCTCACCTTGTTCAGCGTGTCGCCAATTAGCTGTTCAATCTCTTTTACCGCGTTGGCGCTGCGTGCGGCCAGGGCGCGCACCTCTTGCGCCACCACTGCGAAACCTTTCCCGTGCTCGCCCGCCCGCGCCGCTTCAACCGCCGCATTGAGCGCCAGAATATTGGTCTGGAAAGCGATGGACTCAATCACGCGGGTGATGTCTTCAATGCGTTTCGATGCATCACGAATATCATCCATGGTGGAGACTGCGTGGGTCACCGTCTCTCCACCCTGATGCACTGCGCGTGAGGTTTCCCCCACCAGCTGCTGAGTTTGCTCCATGTTGGCGGCATTTTGCTGCACGGTGGCGGCTAATTGCTCCATGCTGGCGGAGGTCTCCTCAACGCTGCTGGCCTGTTTGTTGATCTGTTCAGAGATCTCGCCGGTGTCTGAAGCCAGCGCGTTAGTCCCCAGATGGATTTCGCTTGCGGCCTCGCGGACCTGCAACACAATTTTTTGCAGGCCGCCCCCGATCCCGTTGATGGCATCAATCAGCTGGCCGACCTCATCCTGGCGGGTTACCGGCAGGCTGGCGCGCAGATCGCCTGCGGCATACTGCCGGGCAAGCGCGATCACTGCGCGCAGTGGGCGGGTTAGCATCCGGCGAATGAGGATAACGAACAGGCCCGCGAAGAGCGCGGATAGCACCACGCCCGCCATCAGGAAGCGATCGCGCAGCGTGGTGACGCTTGAAAGCAGTACGGCTTTATCCACTTCACCCACGATGGTCCAGTTCCAGCCCGGCAGCGGCGTGTAGGCAACTTTGAGCGTACGGCCATCTGCGCTCACGCGCTCCAGCGTGCCGGCTTTATCACTCAGAAGCTGCTGCTGTGTCGCCGTGTCCCAGTTGGGCAGTTTGCCCTCTTCGCTGGCATGGAACAGATACTGTCCGCGCGTTTTGCCGCTGCTGCGATCCAGTACAAAGAAGTGGCCGCTCTCGCCCAGACGACGGTTAAGGATTTTCTCGCGCATGACGTTCCACGAATGGGTGATGTCCACGCCGACAAAGATAATCCCGATAACCTGGCCTTCCGCATTTTTAACAGGCTGGTACTGCGTGATATAGCGCTTGCCGAACAGCAGCGCGAGGCCACGATAGACCTCCCCTTTGGTGACAGCCGCAAATGCCGGGCTGGTGGTATCAAGAACGGTTCCGATGGCGCGGTCGCCATTCTCTTTGCGCAGCGACGTGGCCACGCGGATAAAATCGTTACCGCTGCGGACAAACAGCGTCGAGATGGCGCCCGTTCGGCTCAGGAAGTCATCAGAAAGCGTATTGTTTTCATGCAACTCCGTTTCGCCGCCTTTCAGCAGAGGAACGGTAAGCCCGTTTATGGTCCGGCTCTGGCTGCTGTCGCTGTTCAGCGGCTGTGGTAAAAAGGTGGTGAACAGACGGGTATAGCTTTCAACCTCTTCGCTCAGGCTGGTGTTGAACATCTCTACCATATCCACCATGCCGGTGGACTGGTTATGCAGGTCTTCAACCGCAAGATCTTCAAGCTGCTGGCTGGCGTTGTGGCTCAACAGGAAAGTGAACAGCAAAAAAAGCGTGGCGACACTTGCACCTGTAAGCAGCGATAGCTTCGTGCCCAGTCCTGCCCGGCGGAAAAAGGTGATCATAAATTGCTCATTATTGAAAAGTGATGGCTGTTCAACGGCAGAGCGGAGAGAACGTTTATCTGTTTAATGTAACTGAATGTTACATATTTGTTTTTATTGGGTTTAGCGAGAGATAAAAAATTTGCAAAAGTGAAAAGCCACTAAAATTAAGTGGCTTTTATCGGAAGGGATTAGGCATAAAGAATGGCCTGCACGCGCCAGTGATTAACATGGTGATCTTCCTGCATCTGGACGATGCGATACCAGGATGCGCCCTGTTCATCGGCCTTCAGGGCGACGACACGTTCAACGTCTTGCGGACTCCCCGTGATATTATTGACGGAGATCTGACCAATCTCATTCAGGCCCGTGACGCAATCCGCGCTGGCAAATTCGGCCGACTGCGCCGTGGTGCTCAGCAGGCCCGCTGAAAGCAATAGCGTCGTTAAAGCAAGGGTTCGTTTCATCGTCAGCTCCTTTTCACGTGTCTCCGGTATCCGCCGGGCAATCCTTCGCGAATAAACTCATTTCCATTGTTGCTGGCATGGAGTTTATTGTGGACAGGAAAATGTCTACGGACGCAAAGCAGTGTAAAGGTCGTTCAAATGATGATGCTTACTTACGGTACAAAATTCCCTGCGCGTACCACTGTCCCGTAATAATGGTTTCATCAATCATCGTGATGACGTAATAATCTGCTTTTGCGGCAACGGCCTGTGCTTCAATTGCGTCTTCTGCATCATCCGGGGAACCACGAACCATCGCGGATACGGTACCCAGGCGTTGTAATCCTTCCGTCTGATTACGACGAATTTCCTGAGGATGATTGGTAACCGGCGGCGCCGGTTCTGGCGTACCCTGCAATATGGAACATCCGCTGAGCAGTGAGACCAGCAATAAAGCCGTAAGCCTGCGCATAAACCTGTCTCTTTTCCTGATAGCCATAGTGTAGTTGTCTGCGAATTTAGTTTTGGGGGAATGTTCCCGAAGTGTTATCTGGGACGTAGATTTCGAATGAAAATATCGTGAAACCGTAATCCAGCTCTCAACATTATGAATCATTCATCAGCACAGGATCGACAATGATTGAAATTGAAACTCGCCAGCTGAGTGAGCATGAAATCATCCATGCTTTTCCGGCTGGTAAAGGTGAACAGCCGCTGCCGACG
>NZ_JADBRE010000006.1:91594-111562 GCF_014930525.1 Enterobacter cloacae complex sp. S1 | reverse complement strand
ATTTTGCCGTCGCGCTGGCGCAGGCCGGTTTCCGGGTGGTCATGCCTGATGCGCCAAATCATGGGGCACGCTTTACGGGCGATGAGCAGGCACGGCTGGGGCTGTTCTGGCAAACGCTGCACGGCAATCTGACCGAGTTCGCCGGGCTGCGTGACGCGCTCTTGCAGGCCGGGCTGGTGGAGGGAAAACGGCTGGCGGTCGCAGGCGCATCAATGGGCGGAATGACGGCGCTGGGGATCATGGCCAGGCATCCGGAGGTGACGTCCGTGGCTTGCCTGATGGGATCGGGCTACTTTACATCACTGGCAAAGACGCTGTTCCCGCCGCAGGCCCCTCAGGAGATTGAGGCCCTGTTGTCTGAATGGGACGTAAGCCATGCGCTTTCGCAGTTGGCCGAGCGTCCGCTGCTGCTGTGGCATGGGGACGCCGATGACGTCGTACCTCCCGGTGAAACGTTCCGCCTGCAACAGGCGCTACAGCGTGAAGGGCTGGACAGCAATCTGACCTGCCTGTGGGGAGCAGGTGTCCGGCACCGTATTACCCCGGCCGCGCTGGAGTCAACCGTGGAATTCTTCCGTCAGCACCTTTAAACGCGCAGCACTGTGACACCCTGATCCTCCAGCTTGCTGAGGATCTCGGGGTTGGCGTTTTTGCCGGTGATCACCATGCTGATTTGCTCGGCGCGGCTGAAAAGCATGCCGGCGCGTTCACCGACCTTGCTGCTGTCGACCAGCACCACCAGTTTGCCCACTACGTTAAGCATGTTCTGTTCTGCCATTGCGGTGAGCATATCGGTTTTATACAGGCCATCCGCCGTCAGACCTTTGCCGCTGGTAAACATCCAGTGCCCGGCGTAGAGGCTGTTTTCACTGTCCTGCGGGCTCAGGGTGATGGACTGGCTCTTGTTATACTGGCCGCCCATGATCACCACGCTTTCATGTTCCTGGTCAATGAGATAGTTGGCCAGCGGCAAATAGTTGGTGATGATTTGCACCGGCTTGCCGCACATCTCACGGCCCAGCAGAAACGCCGTCGAACCGCAGTTGATCACCACGCTTTCTCCAGGATTTACCAGCTGTGATGCCGCTCTGGCAATCCGCATCTTTTCATCGTGATTCTGCGCCTGGTGGATGTTCATCGGCGTCCAGCGTGGACGCTGCTGGCTGATGGCCTCTGCGCCGTTGCGGACTTTTTTCAGCTTGCCGCTCTCATCCAGCTTGTTAATGTCCCGCCGCGCGGTAGCGGGGGAGATCCCTAAACGTTCGATCACTTTCTCGACGGTGATAAACCCTGTTTGCGCCAGGAGTTCCAGTAAAATTTGATGCCGTTGCGCTTCCGTCATGAGCTATTCCGATAAGAATTGATTTGAAAAGATGATATTTGAAATAGCGTGAAATTACTAAGATAAATATGACATCGCCAGACGCAAGGTCTGGCGATTGGGCCTCAGAATCAGAGGAAGGATTTGAACGGCAGATCGGGTTCAATCGTAAAGCAATCATCGAAACCACGCGGGTAGTGGTACTCAAGATTGTCTTTATCCAGCGGCCAGGTGAACTTGCCGCCAACCTGCCAGATGAACGGCTTGAAGCCATACTTGAGGCGGTCTTTTTTCATCTCCCACAGGACGCGGATCTCTTGCGGATCGGCCTGGAAGTTTGACCAGATATCGTGGTGGAACGGGATCACCACTTTGGTGTTCAGCGCTTCGGCCATACGCAGCATGTCTGCGCTGGTCATTTTGTCGGTGATCCCGCGCGGGTTTTCACCGTAAGAGCCAAGCGCCACGTCAATCTGATGCTCGTTACCGTGCTTCGCGTAATAGTTGGAGTAGTGGGAGTCACCGCTGTGATACAGGGAACCGCCAGGCGTTTTGAACAGGTAGTTCACCGCGCGCTCATCCATCCCGTCTGGCAGTACGCCTGCGGCTTTCTGGTCGGCAGGCAGGGTGATCAGCGCGGTACGGTCAAAGGCATCCAGCGCGTGAATTTCAATGTCTTTGATTTTCACTACGTCGCCCGGCTTCATCACGATGCAGCGCTCTTTTGGCACGCCCCAGCCAATCCACAAATCCACGCAGGTCTGCGGCCCAATAAACGGTACGTCGTCCGCGCAGTTTTGCATTACCGCTGCCGCCACGTTCACGTCGATATGATCGTTGTGATCGTGGGTAGAGAGTACGGCGTCGATCTGACGAATGGCAAAAGGATCCAGCACGAAAGGCGTGGTGCGCAGGTTCGGCTGGAGCTTTTCAACGCCGGCCATACGCTGCATCTGGTGGCCTTTTTTCATCAGTGGATTGCCGTGGCTCTGTTTGCCGGTGCCGCACCAGAAATCAACACAAATGTTGGCGCCGCCTTCTGATTTCAGCCAGATCCCGGTGCAGCCCAGCCACCACATCGCAAATGTGCCAGGAGCAACCTGTTCCTGCTCGATCTCTTCGTTCAGCCAGCTACCCCACTCCGGAAAGGTACTCAGAATCCATGATTCACGGGTGATGGTTTTCACTTTACTCATCGTTTGACTCCTGGTTTTAATCAAAAGTAATCACTATGTGACTTGTTGTGATTAATGCTGGCACTGTTTTAATCGATTTGCAATGGCTGATTTGCGGAAAATTCCCCTCGCCACCTCACAGAAAAAACTTCATGACGTTGTTAAGATAACCGTTATAAATGATTAATGTATTGAAATTTAAGAATTTATTTATTTGGTTGGATTGGTAGTGAAAATCATTACTAATACCATGGAAATAAATTGCGTGATCCGTCACAAATAATCAAATGCAATCTTGTGATGATTATTTGTGATTAATAGAGTGATGACACCAACCACACAGGGATTGCCCCTCGTGTTCTCATTTTCTGGAGAGAGTTATGGAGATCCTCTACAACGTCTTTACCGTGTTCTTTAATCAGGTAATGACCAACGCCCCGCTGTTGCTGGGTATCGTGACGTGCCTGGGGTACATCCTGCTGCGCAAAAGCGTCAGCGTGATTATCAAAGGCACCATCAAAACCATCATTGGTTTTATGCTGTTGCAGGCGGGGTCTGGCATTCTTACCAGCACGTTTAAGCCGGTTGTTGCCAAAATGTCAGAGGTGTACGGCATTAACGGCGCCATCTCTGACACTTACGCGTCCATGATGGCCACCATCGATCGTATGGGGGATGCGTACAGCTGGGTTGGGTATGCGGTACTGCTCGCGCTGGCGCTGAACATCATTTACGTGCTCCTGCGCCGCATCACCGGTATTCGCACCATCATGCTCACCGGGCACATCATGTTCCAGCAGGCGGGGCTGATTGCGGTTTCTCTCTATATCTTCGGCTACCCAATGTGGACCACCGTCATCTGCACGGCAATACTGGTCTCGCTTTACTGGGGTATCACCTCCAACATGATGTATAAGCCAACGCAGGACGTTACGGACGGCTGCGGCTTCTCCATCGGTCACCAGCAGCAGTTCGCCTCCTGGATTGCTTACAAAGTTGCGCCGTACCTGGGCAAAAAAGAGGAGAGTGTTGAAGATCTCAAATTGCCAGGCTGGCTGAATATCTTCCACGACAACATCGTCTCCACGGCAATTGTGATGACCATCTTCTTCGGTGCCATCCTGCTCTCCTTTGGCATTGACGTGGTGCAGGCGATGGCGGGTAAAACCCACTGGACGGTCTATATCCTGCAAACCGGTTTCTCCTTCGCGGTGGCCATTTTCATCATCACCCAGGGCGTGCGTATGTTCGTCGCTGAACTGTCGGAAGCGTTTAACGGCATCTCCCAGCGCCTGATCCCTGGCGCGGTGCTGGCGATTGACTGTGCGGCTATCTATAGCTTTGCGCCAAACGCCGTCGTCTGGGGCTTTATGTGGGGCACCATCGGCCAGCTGATTGCGGTCGGCATCCTGGTGGGCTGTGGCTCCTCAATCCTGATTATTCCTGGCTTTATCCCGATGTTCTTCTCCAACGCCACTATTGGCGTATTTGCTAACCACTTCGGCGGATGGCGCGCAGCGCTCAAGATCTGCCTGGTGATGGGCATGATTGAAATCTTCGGGTGCGTGTGGGCGGTCAAGCTCACCGGCATGAGCGCCTGGATGGGCATGGCGGACTGGTCAATTCTGGCGCCGCCGATGATGCAGGGCTTTGCGTCCGTCGGGCTGGTCTTTATGGCCGTCATCATCCTGATTGCCCTGGCTTATATGTTCTTCGCTGGCCGTTCGCTGCGGGCTGAAGAAGATGCAGAAAAACAAACAGCAGAAGTGTCTGCTCATTAAGGAGTTTCGATTATGACCGTACGTATCCTGGCTGTGTGTGGCAATGGGCAAGGTAGCTCCATGATCATGAAGATGAAAGTGGACCAGTTTTTAACCCAGTCAAACATTGACCACACGGTGAACAGCTGCGCAGTGGGTGAATACAAAAGTGAACTGAACGGCGCGGACATCATCATCGCCTCAACGCACATTGCCGGCGAGATTAGCGTGTCGGGCAACAAATACGTGGTAGGCGTACGCAACATGCTGTCGCCTGCGGATTTCGGACCAAAGCTGCTGGAAGTGATCAAAGAACACTTCCCACAAGACGTGAAGTAAGGATGCCACATGAAACTACGTGATTCGCTGGCAGAGAATAACTCCATCCTTTTACAGGCCGAAGCCAGCACCTGGCAGGAAGCGGTGAAGCTGGGCGTGGACCTGCTGGTTAAGGCGGACGTTGTCGAGCCGCATTATTACCAGGCCATTCTGGATGGCGTGGCGCAGTTTGGACCCTATTTTGTGATTGCCCCGGGGCTGGCAATGCCGCATGGCCGTCCCGAAGAGGGCGTCAAGAAAACCGGTTTTGCGCTGGTGACGTTGAAAAAACCACTGGTGTTCAACCACGAAGATAACGACCCGGTCGACATTTTGATCACCATGGCGGCTGTCGATGCCAACACCCACCAGGAGGTGGGGATCATGCAGATCGTCAATCTGTTTGATGATGAAGCTAATTTTGAACGTTTACGCGCCTGTTGTACCGCGCAGGACGTGCTGGATTTAATTGATAACGCCACTGCGGCGGCCGTTTAAGAGGAATTGAAAATGTCATTACCAATGTTGCAGGTCGCGCTGGATAACCAGACTCTGTCTCATGCTTACGAAACCACCCGTCTGATTGCGGAAGAAGTGGACATCATCGAAGTCGGCACCATTCTGTGCGTGGGCGAAGGCGTTCGTGCGGTTCGTGACCTGAAGGCGCTCTATCCGCATAAAATCGTGCTGGCGGATGCCAAAATCGCCGACGCGGGCAAAATCCTCTCTCGCATGTGCTTTGAAGCCAATGCCGACTGGGTCACCGTGATCTGCTGTGCGGATATCAACACCGCGAAAGGCGCGCTGGACGTGGCGAAAGAGTTCAACGGCGACGTGCAGATTGAACTGACTGGTTTCTGGACCTGGGAGCAGGCGCAGGAGTGGCGCGAAGCGGGTATCCAGCAGGTGGTTTATCACCGTAGCCGTGATGCGCAGGCCGCAGGCGTGGCGTGGGGCGAAGCCGATATCAGCGCGATCAAACGTCTGGCCGATATGGGCTTCAAAGTGACCGTCACCGGTGGCCTGGCGCTGGAGGATCTGCCGCTGTTCCAGGGTATCCCGATTCACGTCTTTATTGCCGGTCGTAGCATTCGCGATGCCGCGTCTCCGGTGGAAGCCGCGCGTCAGTTCAAACGCTCAATCGCTCAGCTTTGGGGTTAAGGAGCGGGTATGTTGTCAAAACAGGTCCCGCTTGGCATCTATGAAAAGGCACTCCCTGCGAGGGAGTGCTGGCTGGAGCGGTTACAGCTGGCGAAGCAGCTGGGTTTCGATTTTGTCGAAATGTCTGTGGATGAGACGGACGAGCGTCTTTCTCGCCTGGACTGGTGCCGCGAGCAGCGTCTGGCGCTGGTGAGCGCCATTGCCGAAACCGGCGTGCGCGTGCCATCCATGTGCCTGAGCGCTCATCGTCGTTTTCCGCTTGGCAGCGAAGATGATGCCGTACGCGCCGAAGGGCTGGAGATCATGCGTAAAGCCATTCGCTTTGCACAGGATGTCGGCATCCGCGTGATCCAACTGGCGGGTTATGATGTTTACTATCAGGAAGCCAACGATGAAACGCGCCGTCGTTTCCGGGAGGGCCTGAAAGAGAGCGTTGAGATGGCAAGCCGTGCGCAGGTGACGCTGGCGATGGAGATCATGGATTATCCGTTGATGAACTCCATCAGCAAGGCGCTGGGCTATGCGCACTATCTGAACAACCCCTGGTTCCAGCTTTATCCGGATATCGGCAACCTGTCGGCATGGGATAACGACGTACAGATGGAGCTTCAGGCGGGCATCGGGCATATCGTGGCGGTGCACGTTAAAGATACCCGTCCTGGCGTGTTTAAAAACGTACCGTTCGGCACCGGGGTGGTGGATTTCGAACGGTGCTTCCAGACGCTCAAACAGACAGGTTATTGCGGGCCTTACCTGATTGAGATGTGGAGCGAAACCGCGGACGACCCGGCGGCAGAAGTGGCGAAAGCCCGGGACTGGGTGCGCGAGCGCATGGCGCGGGCAGGGCTGATGGAGGCGGAACATGCTTAAGCTGAAACAGCAGGTCTTTGAAGCCAATATGGATCTCCCGCGCTATGGACTGGTGACGTTTACCTGGGGCAACGTAAGCGCCATCGATCGCGAGCAGGGGCTAGTGGTGATTAAGCCGAGCGGCGTGGCCTATGACGCCATGAAAGCGGACGATATGGTGGTGGTTGACCTGGAAGGACACGTCGTTGAAGGCAAATGGCGCCCTTCTTCAGATACGGCAACCCACCTGGCGCTGTATCAGCGTTACCCGTCTCTGGGTGGCGTTGTGCATACCCATTCCACGCACGCCACCGCCTGGGCACAGGCCGGGCTGGCGATCCCTGCTTTGGGTACGACGCACGCAGATTACTTCTTCGGCGATATTCCCTGCACGCGAGCGTTAACGCAGGCTGAGGTCGAAGGCGAGTACGAACTTAACACCGGCAGGGTCATTATCGAAACGCTGGGTGAGACGGAACCACTGCATACGCCGGGTATTGTGGTGTACCAGCATGGTCCGTTCTCCTGGGGTAAAGATGCGCATGATGCCGTGCATAACGCGGTGGTGATGGAAGAGGTGGCCAGAATGGCGTGGATTGCGCGCGGCATTAACCCACAGCTTCAGGGCATTGATGATTACCTGATGAACAAGCATTTCATGCGTAAGCACGGCCCGAATGCTTACTACGGGCAGAAGTGAATAAGTGCTCTGGAATACCGAAACAGTTGTAACCGGTGGTATTCCGGAGCCATTCATAAAAAAAGCCCCCGGGCAGGGGGCAAATTATATATGGCTTTGATTTTCGTTGACTTTCCTGGTGCTAGCGATAAAGCGTTACTGGTAAATATCTGCACTGGCGTGCATATTACCGTTGCTGCCGGGCTCACGTGTCAGCATGACGTGATAGTATTTTGCGCCCTGCGCATCGGTTTCTTCATTAAGCGCCTGATCTGCTTCACTTTCAGTGGCGAAGTTATGATTGATGTAAATAACGCCTAAGCTCTGCACATCATCCATGTTTCTGGCCTGTTGGCTGTCTATTCTGATGGCTGCCATCGCGTTTGCACTGAGCAAAAGCGCAGCCAAAATGGCGATTGCGATTCTTTTCATGATATGCGCTCCACGACTGCGTGCTGTGATACGGGGTAATGTTCTCCTTCTCTGTTCCGTGTCTCTGATTAAAGTGTAATCGCTACCCGGATTGCGATGGGTGACCATTTCTGATGGTGTTGTTCAAAAAAACAGCGCTTCTGATGAGTGCGATTTTAAATCACCCACTTAGAACAGCTTTACCCTTTGTGCGAATTATTTGTGCAATCAGCTTGAGTTTCCTGGGGGGCGCAAGTATTATGACGCGTCAATTTTTCAGTCGACCTTTAACACGTTCCTTGCCTCCCCGGGCCTCGGCTGACCCAGACAGGAGGCTGAATAATCCGTAAGGAGCAATTCGATGCGTCATTACGAAATCGTTTTTATGGTCCACCCTGACCAGAGCGAACAGGTTCCGGGCATGATCGAGCGTTACTCTGCTGCCATCACTGGTGCAGAAGGCACGATCCACCGTCTGGAAGACTGGGGCCGCCGTCAGCTGGCTTACCCGATCAACAAACTGCACAAAGCACACTACGTTCTGATGAACGTTGAAGCTCCGCAGGAAGTGATCGATGAGCTGGAAACTACCTTCCGCTTCAACGATGCCGTTATCCGCAGCATGGTTATGCGTACCAAACACGCAGTGACCGAAGCATCTCCGATGGTTAAAGCGAAAGACGAGCGCCGTGAGCGTCGCGATGATTTCGCAAACGAAACCGCAGATGATTCTGATGCTGGGGATTCTGAAGAGTAATTTCTGATGACCAACCGTCTGGTGTTGTCCGGCACCGTGTGCAGGACCCCCCTTCGAAAGGTCAGCCCATCAGGAATTCCGCATTGCCAGTTCGTGCTTGAGCATCGTTCTGTGCAAGAGGAAGCCGGGTTTCACCGGCAGGCGTGGTGCCAAATGCCCGTAATAATTAGCGGACACGAAAACCAGGCCATTACTCACAGTTTAACGGTCGGTAGCGCAGTAATCGTTCAGGGGTTCATTTCTTGCCACAAGGCAAAGAACGGCCTGAGCAAAATGGTTCTGCATGCCGAGCAGATTGATTTGATAGATTCTGGAGACTAGCCATATGGCACGTTATTTCCGTCGTCGCAAGTTCTGCCGTTTCACCGCGGAAGGCGTTCAAGAGATCGACTATAAAGATATCGCAACGCTGAAAAACTACATCACCGAAAGCGGTAAGATTGTCCCAAGCCGTATCACCGGTACTCGTGCAAAATATCAGCGTCAGCTGGCTCGCGCTATCAAACGCGCTCGCTACCTGTCTCTGCTGCCGTACACTGATCGTCATCAGTAATCGGGCACGGTCCATTAATACGACTTTAAGAGGATAAGGTAATGCAAGTTATTCTGCTTGATAAAGTAGCAAACCTGGGCAGCCTGGGTGATCAGGTAAACGTTAAAGCGGGTTACGCTCGTAACTTCCTGGTTCCACAGGGTAAAGCTGTTCCAGCTACTAAGAAAAACGTAGAGTTTTTCGAAGCACGTCGTGCTGAACTGGAAGCCAAACTGGCTGACGTTCTGGCGGCTGCTAACGCTCGCGCTGAAGCAATCAACGCACTGGGCACCGTTACTATCGCGTCTAAAGCTGGCGACGAAGGTAAACTGTTCGGTTCCATCGGTACCCGCGATATCGCTGATGCAGTAACTGCGGCAGGCGTTAAAGTGGCTAAGAGCGAAGTTCGTATGCCGAACGGCGTTCTGCGTACCACTGGTGAGCACGAAGTTGACTTCCAGGTTCACAGCGAAGTGTTCGCTAAACTGGTTGTTAACGTAGTAGCTGAGTAATTTTTTACTCTGCTCGCGTCGAAGCGCCGGCCTTGTGCCGGCGTTTTGCTTTTTAGCGTGACCCTGCGTCATCTTTTGCTCTTGTAAGGTCGCTATTCCTGACGCATTCTCTGATAATAAATTGAAACGCAATTTTATTTATGAGATTTGTCATGGATACTGCTCTGCCCACGCCCGTCTTTGCCCGTCGAAATGTGGCCTATGCCTGCGCCACGCTCTGCTGTCTGCTTTGGGGAAGCTCGTACCCGGCCATTAAAAGTGGCTACGAACTCTTTCAGATCGCGACCGATGATATCCCCTCCAAAGTCGTCTTTGCCGGATACCGTTTTCTGTTTGCCGGCGCGTTGCTGCTGCTTTTTGCCCTGGCCCAGCGAAAACCGATTGGCAGGCTCACGCCCACGCAGTTTGGCCAGCTCACGATCCTCGGACTGACCCAGACCTCCCTCCAGTACACCTTCTTTTATATCGGCCTGGCCTACACGACCGGGGTGAACGGCTCCATCATGAATGCCACCGGGACCTTCTTCAGCGTGCTGCTGGCGCACTTTATCTACCACAACGACAAACTCAGCTATAACAAAACGCTGGGATGTGTTCTGGGCTTTGCCGGGGTGATGCTGGTGAACTTCCACAGCGGGTTAAGTGAGTTCCAGTTTGTCTGGAAAGGTGACGGATTTGTGGTGCTGGCCGCCTTTATTCTCTCTGCGGCCACGCTTTACGGGAAACGCATTTCCCAGACCGTTGACCCGACGGTGATGACTGGCTGGCAGCTGGGGATAGGCGGGGCGGCACTGGTTGCGGGAGGCTATGCCACGGGCGGGACGCTGGAGGTGCACAGCATGAAAGCCGTCGCCGTGCTGGGGTATCTGACGCTGCTCTCATCCGTGGCGTTCGCCCTGTGGAGCGCGCTGCTGAAAGTAAACCGCGTGAGTATGATTGCCCCGTTCAACTTTGTCATACCTGTAGCAGGGACGGTGCTCTCCGCCATCTTCCTCGGCGAAAACATTCTGGACATCAAATACGCGATTGCGCTGGTGCTGGTCTGCTCGGGGATCTGGTGGGTGAATAAACGGCGTGCCTGAGAGCAAAAGTGCCGGGTGGCGGCATCGCCTTACCCGGCCTGGGCCATTAACGTGCTCTGATGAAACTGCCGTCCGGCTGGCGGGTAAACAGTACCTGCTGCCCGTTTCCGGTATCGATCGTTAACCCGGTCACCACCCCGCTGGCATTCTGGCGGATCTGCACCATCTGACCATTTTGCAGGTTGCTGAGCGGTTTGCCTGCCCCCTCGACTTGCGCCATGGCATACACATCCGTTGCTGGCAGATTGTGGTCGCGGAACAGCTGGGCAAGAGTTTTCCCAGGCTCTACGCGATACGAACGCCACTGCTGCTCAATGCCGGTGGGCTGTTGCGCCTGTGGCTCTGAAGGGGCGGCGGCCTGCTCCTGATCTTCCTGAACCGGTTCAGGTTCAACCGGCGCAACCTGGCCCGGATCGTTAGACGGTGTGACCAGCTGCGTCTGCATCGGCTGTGAATCAGGCTGCGGCTGGCTTTGCGACTGGATATCCAGCTCAGCATTCCGGCTGACCGGCGCGGTATCAACGTTGTCACTGCCGGAAGGAAGCAGGAAGCCGATGACGATCAGCAACGCGCCGATAATAATGCCTCTGCGGTGCAAAGGCGGCAGCGGGTCCATGATGCGAAAGTTATCCGGCGCATGCCAGATTTTCGCCAGGGTAGGTTTCAGTTCAAATCGCCCGGGCATGGCTCTCCTCCTGCTCCGCGTCTTTTTATCCTGTCCTGAGAAGTGTAGTTTGCTAACTGCCTGATGGGCGTAACAAAGCCAGCTTTCGTGACATATATTAGGGAAAATCCTGACGGCTACTATTGTTTCCGTTTCGTCGCAGTTTGTCACCTTTACTTAAGACAAAGTTTTACCCATAAGGGCATGGCTGATATGCTGCCCGCTACTTTAAATGTGATGGAAGGAAAACCCATGACCACCCCGACTTTTGACACTATCGAAGCGCAGGCAAGCTACGGCATCGGCTTGCAGGTAGGACAGCAGCTGAGCGAATCCGGCCTGGAAGGTCTGTTACCGGAAGCGCTGGTGGCGGGTATCGCTGACGCGCTGGAAGGCAAGCAGCCCGCTGTGCCGGTTGACGTTGTGCACCGTGCGCTGCGTGAAATCCACGAACGTGCTGACGCCGTACGTCGCGCGCGTTTCGAAGAGATGGCGGCAGAAGGCGTGAAATATCTGGAAGAGAACCGTGAGCGTGAAGGCGTGAACAGCACCGAGTCCGGCTTGCAGTTCCGCGTAATCAATCAGGGTGATGGCGCAATCCCGGCGCGTACCGACCACGTTCGCGTACACTACACCGGTAAGCTGATCGACGGTACCGTGTTCGACAGCTCCGTCGCGCGTGGCGAACCGGCTGAATTCCCGGTCAACGGCGTTATCGCAGGCTGGATCGAAGCCCTGACCCTGATGCCAGTAGGTTCCAAATGGGAACTCACTATCCCGCACAACCTGGCTTACGGCGAGCGTGGCGCTGGCGCGTCCATTCCGCCATTCAGCACCCTGGTGTTTGAAGTCGAGCTGCTGGAAATCCTGTAATCGGTTTTTCTTATTTTCCTCTCTCCGATCGGGGAGAGGAAAATAGCGATAAAACCCGGAGTTACGACGAAATCAACATTTTGTATTGCAAACGAAACTGTTACGTGTATTTTTGTGAGCTGTTTCGCGCTGTATGAGTGATATGACACTCACTTTCAACATATTATTAACATAATATTCAAATCATAGTATTCATCCCGCCGATTCTTACCTACTATCGATTAGTCCTTACACAGGGTCCGTCATTTATTTGGCGTATATAAAGGCCAGAAGAGCCTTAACAACACAGACAGGCATAAACAGGAAAATATCACATGGTAGATCAGGTCAAAGTCGCCGCCGCAGAAGAGGCGACGTCTGAACAGTCGCTACGGCGAAATCTCACGAACCGTCACATTCAGCTTATTGCCATTGGTGGAGCCATCGGCACTGGGCTGTTTATGGGCTCGGGCAAAACCATCAGTCTTGCCGGCCCGTCGATCATCTTCGTTTATATGATCATCGGTTTTATGCTCTTTTTCGTGATGCGTGCAATGGGTGAATTGCTGCTCTCGAATCTCGAATACAAATCCTTCAGCGACTTCGCGTCAGACCTGCTCGGCCCGTGGGCGGGCTATTTTACCGGCTGGACCTACTGGTTCTGCTGGGTGGTTACCGGCATGGCGGATGTTGTCGCTATTACGGCCTACGCCCAATTCTGGTTCCCCGGCCTGTCGGACTGGGTGGCTTCGCTGGCGGTGATTGTTCTGCTGCTGAGCCTGAACCTCGCCACCGTTAAAATGTTCGGTGAGATGGAGTTCTGGTTCGCGATGATCAAAATTGTCGCCATCATCGCGCTGATTGTCGTCGGGCTGGTGATGGTGCTGACGCACTTCCAGTCGCCAACCGGCGTACAGGCCTCGTTTGCCCATCTGTGGAATGACGGCGGCTGGTTCCCTAAAGGCATCAGCGGCTTCTTTGCCGGCTTCCAGATTGCGGTGTTTGCGTTTGTCGGGATTGAGCTGGTGGGCACCACGGCGGCGGAAACCAAAGATCCGGAGAAATCCCTGCCGCGCGCGATCAACTCCATTCCGCTGCGTATCATCATGTTCTACGTGTTCGCGCTGATCGTCATTATGTCCGTGACGCCATGGAGCTCGGTGGTGCCAACCAAGAGCCCGTTCGTCGAGCTGTTCGTGCTGGTGGGGCTGCCTGCTGCCGCGAGCCTGATTAACTTCGTGGTGCTGACCTCTGCGGCCTCTTCCGCGAACAGCGGCGTCTTCTCCACCAGCCGTATGCTGTTCGGTCTGGCGCAGGAGGGCGTTGCTCCGGGCGCCTTTGCCAAACTGTCTAAACGCGCGGTACCGGCGAAAGGGCTGACCTTCTCCTGCATCTGTCTGCTGGGTGGTGTGGTGATGCTCTACGTCAACCCGAGCGTAATCGGCGCGTTCACCATGATCACTACGGTGTCGGCGATCCTGTTTATGTTCGTCTGGACCATCATCCTCTGCTCGTACCTGGTGTACCGCAAGCAGCGTCCACACCTGCATGAGAAGTCGATCTACAAGATGCCGCTGGGCAAGCTGATGTGCTGGGTGTGCATGGCGTTCTTCGTCTTCGTGCTGGTGCTGCTGACGCTGGAAGAAGATACCCGGCAGGCGCTGATCGTCACGCCGCTGTGGTTTATCGCGCTGGGGCTGGGCTGGCTGTTTATCGGTAAGAAACGTATGGCGGGCATGCGCTAAGCGTGTTGCCGGGTGGCGCTGACGCTTACCCGGCCTACGTTCGCGGATGTTATAGGCCCGGTAAGCGCTAGCGCCACCGGGCTTTTTTATTTACCCGATAATGCACGCGGGAACAGAACGTTATTCTCAAGACTGATGTGTTCCATCAGATCGTCAATCATCTCGTTAATGCCGTTGTACATGGCTTTCCAGGTGGTGCACGCCTCTGGCGGCGGTGTGACGTTGTCGGTGGTGTGTTTGATCACTTCCAGCAGTTCGCCGGCGTCATCATGTTCGCTTTCCATCACGCTGATGGGCCCCATTGCCTGGCTGCCCATGCCCTGTTTGATCATCGGGAAGAGGATCTGCTCCTCTTTCATCATGTGGCTGGAAAGTTCTTCGTGCAGCATGGTCAGATATTTCGCCAGGCCGCGCGGTACGGAAGGTTTATCGGCATGAACGCGTTCAACTTTGGTCGCCTGTAAAATCAGCTCCGGCAGCTGCTCGCGGTGACGATCGTGGTAACGCACAATGATATGGTCGATGATTTCAGCCAGCGGCGCGGTGCGCCAGTCTTTGTCGACAGGCTGTTCAGCCAGCTGAGCCAGCTCCGCTTCGATAGCCTCCACATCCAGCTCTTTACGCGACGCTGCGCGCGCCAGCGTTTGCTTACCACCGCAGCAGTAATCCATATCGTATTTACGGAACAGCGCAGAAGCGCGAGGGATGGAGAGCGCCAGCTCGCCTAAGGGTTGGTCGCGGAAGGCCATAGCAGTTACCTCATTATCAGGAATATAAGATGCATTTTAAATGCATCTTTAAGTGGATACTATAATCCTTTAGAGGCAAGGGTGAAAATGAGAAGGCGATCACAAAAAAATCGTGCTTTTAACTTGCTGATTGAATGCAGAAAAGGGCTTTCGAAAGTTTTTAAAGGTGGAGAAACAGTAAACAACCTGCCGCGCGTGCCGATAGATACAGGTCAGACAATACCTGTATATAAAAAAGGCAACGCATGTTTAAACGTATAAAAGTCATTACTCTTTTGATTTCGGTGCTGCTTGTGCTCGGCATCATGCAGCTGATCTCCGCTGGCATTTTCATTAATGCGCTCAATAACGATAAAGAGAACTTCACCGTTTCTCAGCTTTCCAGCCAGAACGTCGCGGAGTTTACCGACGCCTGGATCAGCCTGAACCAGGCGCGCGTCACCCTCAACCGCGGCATGCTGCGCCTGCAAAGCAGCATGGCGTCGCAGATTAACGGCGGGCAGCTGAACGAGCTGGTCAATACCGCGAAAAACCTGCTGGCCGATGCCCAGACCCATTACGATAAATACTACGCGCTGCCGGAAACGCCGGGTATGGACGAGCACCTGGCCGATCGTCTGGAAGAGCAGTACCGCGTCTACTCCGCCACGCTGACGCAAATGAACGTTCTGCTGGGGCAGGGCAATCTGGAAGATATGTTCAAACAAAATGCCGAACAGAAGCAGACCGCGATGCAAAAGGTTTATCGCGAGTGGCGTGAGGCGCAGGCCGCGCTGACCGCCAAAGGGATCCGGGACAATGAAAGCGACTACAAACGCATTCTGTGGATCCTCTCTGCGGTGATGCTGCTGGTGATCGCGGTGATTATTTCCAGCTGGGTTGCGATGCGCCGCGTGCTGCTGCTGCCGCTGGAAGAGGTGATCAACCATATCCGCGCCATTGCCGCAGGGGATTTAACCCAGCCGATTCAGGCTGAGGGTAAAAATGAAATGGCGACCCTGGCGCGCAACGTTCAGGAGATGCAGACTGCGCTGGCCAACACGGTGGGCGTGGTGCGTGAAGGCGCAGATACCATCTACACCGGCGCGGGTGAAATCTCGGCGGGCAGTAACGATCTCTCCTCCCGTACCGAGCAACAGGCCGCTTCTCTGGAAGAGACGGCAGCCAGCATGGAACAGTTAACCGCCACCGTGAAGCAAAACGCCGATAACGCGCGTCAGGCGTCGCGTCTGGCGCTGGACGCCTCCTCCACCGCGAAGAAGGGCGGTAACGTGGTCGAGGGCGTTGTGCGCACCATGGACGAAATCGCCACCAGTTCCAGCAAAATCGCGCAAATTACTAACGTGATCGACGGCATTGCTTTCCAGACCAATATTCTGGCGCTGAACGCGGCGGTAGAAGCGGCGCGCGCGGGCGAGCAGGGACGTGGCTTCGCGGTTGTCGCGGGCGAGGTGCGTACCCTTGCCCAGCGCAGCGCGCAGGCGGCGAAAGAGATCAAAGCGCTGATCGATGATTCCGGCGAACGCGTCAACGCGGGTTCTCAGCTGGTAAATGAAGCGGGCGCGACGATGGCGGAGATCGTCAATGCGGTTACGCGCGTGACGGACATCATGGGTGAGATTGCGTCGGCCTCCGACGAACAGAGCCGCGGTATCGACCAGGTGGGTCAGGCGGTGGCGGAGATGGATCGCGTCACCCAGCAGAACGCCTCGCTGGTGGAAGAGTCTGCGGCGGCAGCGGCGGCGCTGGAAGATCAGGCTGCACGCCTGAACGACGCGGTGGCGGTGTTTAAGATCACCCGCAACCAGGCGGTGAAAGCCGCGCCGGTAAAGACCTATGCACCTAAAGCGCAGCCCGTCGCGGCGGCGTCTGAAGCGAACTGGGAAACGTTCTGATACTGTGCCGGGTGGCGCTTCGCTTACCCGGCCTACGGTTTTGTAGGCCCTGCAAGCGAAGCGCCGCTGGGCAATGCTCACCCCTCCGACGCCGGAACGACCATCGGTTTTTCCGGCTTCGCTCTCACCGCAATCACCACCCCAACGACCAGCAGCGCGATCCCGCAGGCCGTTAGCAGCGGCGGCACGCTCTGACGCATCAGGAAGGTATAGAGCAGCCCGGCCAGCGTCTCAAAGACAATCAGCGGCCCCAGTATCACCGTCGGCAGCTTCTGGCTGGCAATGTTCCAGCACAGCGCGCCCACCCACGAACAGAGCACGGCAATGGCGACCATTAACCCGACGAATACCCACGGGCGCGGTCCGAAGGGCAGGGTAAATGCCGGTTGCTGGCTACCCAGCCAGACACACGCGCCCACATAGCCCAGCAACGAGACAGGGAGGGTGACCAGCGCCTGCGCCGTCGCCCACATCATCGGATGTTTATCCGGGTTTTCCCGCAGCCAGCGTGCATTGCGCAGGGCATACCATGCCCAACAGACAACCGAGATAAACGCCAGAAAGATCCCTGAACCGTAACGCCACAAGCTGAAGTTTTCAAGGCCGTGGCGAAGCTCGGCAATATTCACGCACACCAGCCCCACAGCGATGCAGACCAGAGCGGGCGCCATTTTTGACCACGCCAGTTTGCCGTCACGCTGGCTGTAAAGCAGGTTCGCGAAAACCGGGATGACCACCGGCAGCGTGCCGATAATCATGGTGGACACCGGCGCACCGGTGCGCTGAATGGCGCTCGCCAGACAGACGTAGTAGATCAGATTACCCATCATGGTCAGCGCCAGCGCGGTGAGCCAGTCCTTGCGGCCCAGCTGACGCAGACGCGCGCGCCCCAGCCACGCCAGCGGCACGGCAATCAGCCCCAGCGCCAGGTAACGTCCGGTCGACTGCAAAATTGCCGGGTACTCCGGCACAATCAGCGGGCCGACAAAAATCAGCCCCCACATCAAACCCGCAAGCAGGGCATACAACACGCCGCTAATCATTTTTCCATCCATCTTGATTCACTTTGCGATCAGTGTAGGAGGGCAAAACGCGCGCGTATTGTATGAGGTTGCGCATTAGCGCGGCATAACCTGTTTCTGGTAGCGCACGGGCGTGATGCCGTAGCGACGGGTGAAGGCGCGGGTTAAATGCGACTGATCGGTCAGCCCGGTCGCGGCGGCCACCTCGGCGGCAGGCATGCCGTGGGTGAGGAATGCTTTTGCGCGCCACAGGCGGATGGCCATCAGCATCTGGTGGGGCGTAACGTGGAAATGGGCTTTGAACTGGCGCTGAAAATGGTACGGGCTGAGCGAGACAACGTTAGCCAGCTCGTCCAGGGTCAGCGAGCGCATATAGTTGTCGTGCAGATAGTCGCGAACGCGTTCGAAGCGGTGCGCGGCCTCCTGCACCACCGGCGCATGATGGGCCAGTGGCTGAAAAGTCTGAATCAAATCCAGTAGCAGCCCCTTCTGCGCCAGCGGATCGTTGGTGTGCCACAGGCCGTAAATTAACCGGCCAATCTGCTGCGAGCGCAAAGGGTCGTGGCGCGTGACGTCATTAAACCACCAGTGACGCAGGCCGGTGACCTCTTCCAGCAGGTCGGGTTCGATGTAGACCATTCGGTAGCGCCAGCCGTCAACGGTTGCGGATTCCCCGGTGTGGATCTCGTCCGGGTTCATGGTCACGACGGATTTTTCCGCGGCAAGATGCTGGGTACCGCGATAGCGGAAGCGTTCGGCACCGGTTTCGATGGTGCCGATACCGAAGGCTTCATGAGTGTGAGGCTCAAAGGCGTAGTCGGAGATATGGGCGTGATAAAGCTCCAGGCCGGGCAGTTGCGCCAGATGGCGAAAGCGCGCGCTGTCTCTCTCATCAGTGAACTGTTCCGGTACGCCTTGCACGGTGAGCCTCCTTGTGGGTCATCGCTTCATTATCAGAGATGACCCGAGGGGATGCCACAAAAAATAACCAATTTTTAACAACTACAGGATGGCTTTGACGCTTTCCGCCAGTGATGTGGTTGGGCGGCCGATCAGTTTGCTCAGGGTACGGCTGTCGTCGAACAGGCCGCCTTTGGACGCGCCGGTGTCGGAGTCCGCCAGCATCTCCGCCAGCCCGGCAGGCAGACCAACGCCCTTCAGCGCAGCGGCGAAATCGGCTTCGCTGAGGTTCTGATACGTTACCGGCTTACCGCTCTGCTTGCTCAGTTCCGCAGCCAGTTCGCTCAGCGTCCAGGCATTATCACCCGCCAGTTCATACACCTTGCCGGCATGACCCTCTTCAGAAATCACTTTCGCTGCCGCCGCCGCGTAATCCGCACGTGTCGCAGAGGCAATTTTGCCTTCGCCTGCGGCCCCCATAAATACGCCGTGTTCCAGCGCTGGCGGCGCGCTTGCCAGGTAGTTTTCGGTGTACCAGCCGTTGCGCAGCAGAGCGTAAGGCACGCCGGAGGCCGCCAGGGCATTTTCGGTTTCGACGTGCTCAACGTGCAGACCCAGCGGGGATTTGTCAGCATGCAGCAGGCTGGTATAGGCGATGAATTTCACCCCGGCGGCTTTGGCAGCGTTTATCACGTTCTGGTGCTGTACGGCGCGCTGGCCCACTTCGCTGGAGGAGATGAGCAGCAGTTTATCCACGCCGTTCAGCGCGGTGGTAAATGCGGCTTCATCGGTGTAATCCGCCTGACGCACAACGACCCCTTGCTGATGCAACGCTTCGGCTTTCGCCGGGTTACGCACAATAGCCACGATCTGGCTGGCCGGAACGGTTTTCAGCAGTTCTTCAATAACGTGTTGGCCAAGCTGGCCGGTTGCGCCGGTAATCGCGATCATGATGAATCTCCTTCGTGTTTGTCTGGTGTTGTGGCACACTATCACCATAACTAACTTTTAGTAAGTACGTACAAAAAGGTAAGTATGAAAACAACAATACCAACGCTCAGCGAGCAAATGCGCGATGGCAACCTCTTTGCGGAACAGTGCCCGTCACGGGAGGTGCTCAAACACGTAACCAGCCGCTGGGGCGTGCTGATCCTGGTGGCGTTACGTCAGGGGACGCATCGCTTCAGCGATCTGCGTCGCAAGATGGGCGGCGTCAGCGAGAAAATGCTGGCTCAGTCTTTACAGGCGCTGGAGCATGACGGGTTTGTCGATCGCGTGTCGTATCCGGTCGTGCCGCCGCATGTGGAGTATAGCCTGACGCCGATGGGGCTGGAGGTGAGCGAGAAGGTGGCTGCGCTGGCCGACTGGATTGAGGTTAATACACCGCAGGTGCTGGCGAATAGGGACGAGCGTGCGGCGTAAACGCCGGGTATGTGCGGCCTGATGCCCTCACCCTGACCCTCTCCCACGGGGCTGAGGGTTCCCCACAAAATAATGCCTGCACAGACGGCCCCCTCTCCCTTGAGGGAGAGGGCTGGGGTGAGGGGGAACATACGGCTCTGGCGGTCATTCCGTTCACTTTAT
>NZ_JADBRE010000006.1:0-91533 GCF_014930525.1 Enterobacter cloacae complex sp. S1 | reverse complement strand
TCGCGGTGCCTTCGGCTCATTCCTTCCGGCTTATCGGGGACGGGCGGAGGTAACATCCCTGTAAAGCCCGCCCTCTCGGCGCATCCCTGCGCCTCGCCCCGGCCTACAGGAAACGCCTCAGCGATTTACAGCCGGACCGAGGCATCGCTGAAAGCCCTCAGTTATTCTGAGGCAACGTTATAGCTTTTGCTTTCAAATTACTGGGGAACCCTCAGCCCACGGGGAGAGGGAACAAACACCAAAAAAAAACGGCAACGTGCGTTGCCGTTTTGCTTTTACCTGCTCAAATCCACCTGATAAATCGCGAACCCAATATCATCCGTCGCGACCTTCTTCATCGGATACTGCGCCTTATCCTTAATGAACGCGGCCGCCTTGTCGGTCGGTGACGTTTCAAAGCGAATATCCAGCTTAGTGTCGCTGTGGATCGGCGCAAGTCGCCAGTTGTTATCCACCGCCGGATGAATTTCACCCGTCTTTTTCGACTCCGCGCTGATCCACGCCGCCAGCACCGAACGGTTCTCATCCGGCGAGGCAAAGGCGATGTGGCTGTCACCCGTACCGGCAAACTTGCCGCCATAGGCGCGGTAGTTGTTGGTCACCACCAGGAAAGTGGCATTCGGATCAATCGCTTTGCCGTTGAAGGTCAGGTTTTTGATGCGTTCTGCCTGCGGATTAATGGCCTGACATTCGCCGTCATATTTCGCGGGCTGGGTAACGTCAATCTGATATTCCACGCCGTCGATCACGTCGAAGTTGTAGGTGCGGAAACCGTCCCAGTTAATCAGCGACTGCGGTTTGCTGCTTTGCGGATCGATCTGGTTGAACTGCCCGGCAGAGCACTCCAGCCACTCCTTCACCTCTTTCCCGGTAGCTTTCACCACCACGAGGGTGTTGGGATAGAGGTAGAGATCGGCGGCATTACGGAAGGTCAGCTGGCCTTTTTCCACCTCAACGTAGCTGGCCGGATCGTTCTTCCGCCCGCCCACTTTGAATGGCGCCGCGGCAGACAGTACCGGCAGATTTGCCAGATCCGGATCGCCCTGAATATAGTGCTCCGCATAGGCTTTCTGCGCCATGTTGACGACCTGCACGGTCGGGTCATCCTGTACCAGCGCGAGGAAGCTGTACATGTTATCAGCCGATTTACCGATCGGCTTGCTGACAAATTCACGCGTCGCGTCGTGGTCATGCTTCAGGATGTCGACCAGCTTTTTATCTTCCCCTGCCAGAGATTTTTTGGCCGCTGCGTCGTAGATCGGACGCGCTTCCGCTTTCGACTGCGTGACTTTCCAGCTTCCGCTGTCGTTATTCAGCACCAGATCCACCACGCCAAGGTGGTCGCCCCACATGCCCGGCATTACCGATGGCACACCGTTGAGCGTCCCTTTTTCGATGTCCGCGCCTTTGATAGCAGCGAAATCTTTACCCGGGAAGACGGCGTGGGCGTGACCGAACAGGATCGCATCCACGCCCGGCACCTGGCTGAGGTAGTACACGGAGTTCTCAGCCATCACCTGATACGGGTCGGCCGAGAGGCCAGAGTGCGCCACGACGACGACCACATCCGCCCCTTTCGCCCGCATCTCCGGCACGTATTTGCGCGCGGTTTCGGTAATGTCGTTGACGGTCACTTTCCCGTCGAGGTTGGCTTTATCCCACGTCATGATCTGCGGCGGCACAAAACCGATATAGCCGATTTTCAGCGTCTGTTTTTTACCGTCCTGGTCGACAACCTCGGTCTCTTTAATCAGATAAGGGGTGAAGAGCGGCTTCTTCGTCTTAACGTCGATGATATTGGCGTTAACGTACGGGAATTTCGCTCCTGCCAGCGCGTCGTGCAGGTATTTCAGGCCGTAGTTAAATTCGTGGTTGCCCAGGTTGCCGACGGCATAGTCCAGCGTATTCATTGCCTTATAAACAGGATGGATCTCGCCTTTTTTCAGCCCCTTCGCCGCCATGTAGTCTCCGAGCGGGCTGCCCTGAATTAAGTCCCCGTTATCGACCAGCACGCTGTTTTTCACTTCACCGCGGGCGGCGTTGATCAAACTTGCCGTGCGTACCAGTCCGAATTTTTCCGTAGGGGTATCTTTGTAGTAATCGAAGTCCATCATATTGCTGTGCAGATCGGTGGTTTCCAGAATACGGAGATCCACCGTCGCTGCCTGAACGCTTGCCGCAATCAGCGTTGCCAGGAGCGTTGCGCTAAACTTAATCATCTGAGGAGTCCTTTTTTCGATCCAAGCCACAAAAGAATATGTATGTAGTATTTGTTGCTTACAGAAGTGTGAATGCTGCCAGAAAAAAGGGCGCTGAAACCAGAATTGCTTCACAGATAGCGGAATTGTTCACATTACGATATAACTAAAACAATAAGTTATGCCCACTGCGTTAACGAAGAGGTGGAGAATGTTAGATAAAATTTGTCAGCTCGCACGGGATGCGGGTGATGCCATTATGCAGGTGTACGACGGTGCGAAACCGATGGATGTTGTCAGCAAAGCGGATGACTCCCCGGTGACGGCGGCGGATATCGCGGCGCATGCGGTGATCCTGAAAGGTTTGCAGGCCCTGACGCCGGATATTCCGGTCCTTTCTGAAGAAGCGCCCCAGAGCTGGGATGAACGTCAGCACTGGCAGCGTTACTGGCTTGTCGACCCGCTGGACGGCACGAAAGAGTTTATCAAGCGTAACGGTGAATTCACCGTCAACATCGCCCTGATTGAAAAAGGAAAAGCGGTGCTTGGCGTGGTTTACGCCCCGGTGATGAAAGTAATGTACAGCGCGGCGGAAGGTAAAGCCTGGAAGGAAGAGTGCGGCGTGCGTAAGCAGATCCAGGTGCGTGATGCTCGTCCTCCGCTGGTGGTGATCAGCCGCTCGCACAGTGACAGCGAGCTGGAGGAGTATCTGCAACAGCTGGGTGAACACCAGACGACGTCGATTGGCTCGTCGCTGAAGTTCTGTCTGGTGGCGGAAGGGCAGGCGCAGCTGTACCCCCGTTTCGGGCCGACGAACGTCTGGGATACGGCGGCAGGGCATGCGGTGGCGGCGGCCGCTGGCGCGCATGTGCATGACTGGCAGGGTAAGCCACTGGACTACACCCCGCGCGAGTCATTCCTGAATCCGGGCTTCCGGGTGTCACTTTACTGAGTCAGTAGCTTATGCAGCAGGGCAACCACCTGCTGCACCTCATCCTGCGTCAGCGCGCCGTCTTTAACCCACTGTACGCGACCGTTTTTGTCCAGCACGACAATCGCTGAACTCTCTTCTTCCAGCTGCCACGCCTTACGCGTCACGCCGTTGCTGTCGACAATAAACTGCGACCACGGATAGAGCTTCTTATTGCTCTCAAGGCTTGATCGCACAAACATCCCGGAGCCGGGAATCGCGTCGTCGGTGTTCACGATGGTGGTGGTCTGGTAGCGATCGTGCGGGAGTTTTGCGGCTTTGATCGCTTCCACGAGGGTGGCATTTTTCTCTTTAGCGGATGTACGTCCGGCAATATGTTGTACAACTCTCACTTTGCCCGCAAGCTGCGCGCTATTCCAGGCTTTATAGCTAAACTTATCATTGTCGAGAATCAATTCTCCCCGGTCAGCAATGCCGACCGGCGGGACACGTTGTCCTTTTTCAATGTTGTGTGCGGAAGCCATCAGCGGCAGCAACAGGCAAGCTGCTGCCAGGAGGTTACGTAGGGTCATGGTGTTTCCTTATTGTTAGCAGGTGATCCGACCACTTGGTCATGCGCTTTTAATCATAAGTGCGATCAATAGGCTTTTCCCGCAATCCCGATGCCAGTTTGCGGGCGAACGCACATATCCATGCAAAAACGACGGCATATACTGCGCTGTATCACGCTTTGCAAAGATTATTCTGAATAATTGTAATCAAACGGTAAATAAACTTATGCACACTGGGTAAGTACGAGGTTCTGGTCTATAGTCATTGGGCATCAAAATTTGCGCTCAGGACAGTCGGGCCGATTGTGGCACCGCAAGAGCGTATGATTCGCAGGAGATACAAGAATGAAAATTTTCCAACGCTACAACCCGCTTCAGGTGGCGAAGTACGTGAAGATCCTGTTCCGTGGACGGTTGTACATCAAGGATGTTGGCGCTTTTGAGTTCGATAAGGGCAAAATCCTTATCCCAAAAGTGAAGGACAAACAGCACTTGTCTGTGATGTCCGAAGTCAACCGTCAGGTTATGCGTCTGCAAACTGAGATGGCTTAACCAACGTGCTATGCAGTAGTAGTTAAAAAGACGGCTCCCGATGGGAGCCGTTGATGTTTGTGGGGCATACAAAGGATTACGCTGACACCTTCTCTTCGGCATCCGGCAGTTTCGGCACCAGCACGGTCGGTTTGCTATCAATACGCGTTACCAGCAGCTGGTCGATGCGGTAGTTATCAATATCCACCACTTCAAACTTGAAGCCGGAGAACTTCACCGAGTCGGTACGTTTCGGGATTTTACGCAGCATAAACATCATAAAGCCGCCGATGGTCTCGTAGTTGCCTGACTGCGGGAACTCGTCAATGTCGAGTACGCGCATGACGTCTTCAATCGGCGTACCGCCATCGATGAGCCATGAATTTTCGTCACGCTGAACAATCTGTTCTTCCAGCCCCTGGCCGACCAGGTCGCCCATCAGGGTCGTCATAACGTCGTTGAGGGTGATAATGCCCACCACCAGCGCGTATTCGTTCATGATCACCGCGAAGTCTTCTCCGGCGGTTTTGAAACTTTCCAGCGCTTCGGAGAGCGTCAGGGTGTCCGGCACTATCAGGGTATTGCGGATCTGCACGCCGCTGTTCAGCGCCAGGCTCTGGTTTGCCAGCACGCGGTTCAGCAGGTCTTTGGAGTCCACATAGCCGATGATATGGTCGATATCTTCGTTACAGACCAGGAACTTGGAGTGCGGATGCTGCGCCACTTTGGTCTTCAGGCTCTGCTCGTCTTCATGCAGATCGAACCAGATGATGTTTTCACGGCCGGTCATGGAGGACGGCACGGTACGGGATTCCAGTTCGAAAACGTTCTCAATCAGCTCGTGCTCCTGCTTACGCAGCACGCCTGCCAGCGCCCCGGCTTCCACCACCGCATAAATATCGTCGGAGGTGATGTCGTCTTTACGCACCATCGGCAGCTTGAAGATGCGGAAAATGACGTTCGCCAGGCCGTTAAAGAACCACACCAGCGGACGGAAGACATACAGGCAGAAGCGCATCGGGTTGATGATACGCAAAGCCACAGCTTCTGGCGCAATCATACCGATGCGTTTCGGGGTCAGGTCCGCGAATAAAATGAACAAGCCGGTGACCAGGGAGAAGGAGAGGATGAAGCTCAACTGCTCGGCCAGCTCTACGGACATGTACTTAACAAAGAGGCTATAAAACGCCGGAGAAAACGCTGCATCGCCCACGATACCGCCAAGGATGGCGACCGCGTTCAGGCCAATCTGCACCACGGTAAAGAACATGCCGGGGTTTTCCTGCATTTTCAGAATGCGTGATGCGTTGATGTTGCCCTCGTCGGCAAGCAGCTTCAGTTTGATTTTACGGGAGGCAGCCAGCGAGATCTCCGATATCGAGAAAAATGCACTGACGGCAATAAGACAAAGTATTACTAAAATACTGTTTAACATAGTTTATCCGGCTTCTCGCCAGATCCTCAGAAGGGGAGTTGATACCATTCGTGTGAAGACACATTGAACTCAGCTCGTAGCGTTGAGCCGATTATTTCAGCGGTAGTATAGCGTAAAGACGTGTAAACCTGCCAGAGGTCACGTTTTCGGCAAAAAAAGCCGGACCGGCACGGGGCCGATCCGGCGAGAAGGGCTATTTCACGATGGATAAGTTTTCGCCCACAGCCAGGCGTGTGGCATCGCCGCCCCAGACCTGATCGTACTCATAGCCTGTCAGCTGTTTGATGACCACGCGGGTGCTGGCGTCGCAGTCGCGATAGTCGCCACCGAGCTTCCGACGCGCGATCTCCTTGAGCAGCACCTTATGCGTCTCGCGGGTCAGCTTAAATTTGTAGGTCGCGAAGAAGCTCACTGCCAGCAGCGCGGCGGTGGCAAAAATCATCAGGCCAATTATTGCTCCCAGCGCGCTTTCAGGCTGTGCGCCACTGCCTTTCACAAAACCGGACTCCTGCAACACCAGGCCGATAATCATAATCGCAATGGCGACGGTGCTTTTGCGGGTCAACACCATTACGCCAGCGAAAATGCCTTCCCGGCGTTGCTGCGTGACGATCTCGTCGATATCCGGAATAAAGCTATAAATATTCCACGGAATGTAATAGAGGCCGGAACGGGCTGCACCCAGCAGGATGAAGACGGCGGAGAACAGCAGCGTTGGCACCTCTGTTTTGGTGAGATAAACCGTAAACAGGAATGCCAGCACCAGGAAAATGCAGCTATACGAAAGGCGCAGTGCGGCGGAAGGGGTCATGTTCAGCCTGTTGAGTAACAGCATAAATCCGTACGTGCCCGGCACGGAGGCAAAAGCCGCAATACTTAGCCAGCCGGACACTGCTGCCGCATCCTGACTCAGGCAATACACCACGTAATAGGTAAAGACTGAACCAAATACGTCCATCGCGGTGAAGGAGAAAATATAAATAAGAATATGCAGGCGGAAAGCGCGAATACGAAAAGAAGAGAAGAGATCCAGCACCAGATATTTGAGGTGATTAATTACTCCGCTGCTGCGCTGGGTATCAACTTTGAAGTCATACTCCTGATGCACATCTTTTGCTTCCCAGGTGCTGTACCAGGTAATAAATACCGCGATGCAAAAGACGCAGGAAAATATCAGTCCGGTTAGCGTGTAGGTAAAGGAATTATCTTTGCCGGTAAATTGCATAATCACGCCCGGAACCGACACCGCAAGAAAACCGCCCAATTGCGAGCAGATCATCCGTACGCCCGACAGGCGGCTGCGCTCTTCATAGCGGTTGGTCATCTCCGCGGCGAGGGTTTCCCACGGCACCAGCACCATCGCTGAAAGCAGTTCGATGGAAAGATAGGTGCCCAGGTAATACCAGTAACCCATGTCCGTCAGCCACAGCAGAGCATAGAGGAACATTAAGGGAGAGCTGAGTAATAAGAAGAAACGACGACGGCCAAATTTACGCCCAAGCCAGGTGTCGCCGAAATTGTCGGTGATGTAACCCATTATCGGGCTTAATACCGCGTCAATGACGCGAGCAATAGCAAATATAGAGCCGGCTTCCACGACGGATAATCCGCAATAGGTGGTGTAAAAAAATAACAGCCAGGTGCCGATAATGGCGAAAGCGCCTCCGCCAAAGAGGTCGGTTATGCCGTAGCCAAGCGCCACGCCATAACCCACTCTGCGTTCAGTTGGTTTAACCATAATAATATCCAGTGTAGGGTAGATGTAGAGGTTGTATTTTTATTGCACTGCTGGACTACACGTGACGTTCTAATTATTAATATCTATCCATTGTCTTAACTGAGATGACCGATAAAAAGCCTCCACAATCTTGAGTGATTTTCCGGCGGTACAAATATCGGTAAAATCCGTACTCTCCGGGTGATGAATAGCGTGATAAAAACGGCGGATCGCCTGCTGGTGTCCTAATCCCCAGTAACTTTTTGCGGTGCCATCGGGAGAGGCATCGCTTTCCAGGCGAAATCGTTCGCCGGGCGTTATGCGCCAGAGCGTGTTGTCGTTGAGCAGCAGTGAGCCGCGCTCGCACTGGATCTCCAGACAGAGGGGGGAATCCGTGGTGTGGCAGTTGCTGGCATAAAACAGACCGCGCGCACCGTTGGTAAAGTGAAGCGTGGCCATCGCGCTGTCTTCCCCTTGCGTGACGTCAGCCAGTTCCCCGCTGTCGACTACCCCCTTCAGCCGCGTGACGCCACCCGCGAACCACTGCATCAGATCGAGGGTATGGATCGCCTGGTTGATTAGCAGGCTTCCACCTTCCGTTGCCAGCTGCCCGCGCCACGGGCTTTCCGTGTAATACGCCCCCGAGCGGGACCAGGTCAGCACAGCTTTGATACTTAACATCTTTCCCAGTACGCCTTCCGCCAGCTCCTTGCGAATGCGCAGGCTGGTCGGATTGAGCCGGTTCTGGTAGCAGACGCCGAGCCTGCCGGGTGCCTGCGCGGCGGCAGAGGCAATGTCGGCAAGCTCGCTGCTGTTCATGCCCACCGGTTTTTCGCAAAAGACATGTTTCCCGGCGGCCAGCGCCGTCAGAATCATGTTTTTGTGCTCGAAGTGGGGCGTGCAGATATGCACCACGTCGATGCTGTCATCCAGCAGCATTTCCCGGTAATCCTGATAAAAGCGGCACTGATAGTTCATCGCCAGCTTCAGTCCTTTGACGCTGTCGATATCGACCAGCGCGCGCAGCGCGACATTGGGGATTTGCCTCAGGGCATTCACATGGCAACTGTGAATAGCCCCGGCACCGATAATCGCCGTGTTCAGGATGTTCATGTCGTCCCCTTAGTCAGCTGCGTTTGCGAGCATTTGTGCTTTCACGCACAGTTCGGCAGCTTTGAAAGCGTGCGCCTGAGTCATGGCATTTTCGGTGCGGTGCAGGCAGTCGAGGATCAGTTCGCCAAAGTACGGGAACCCAACCTGCCCGGCCACAGGATAGCGGAACTCGCCCTCGTTATTGACGAGGTAGACGACATCCTGCTCGCCCCGGGTGAGATCGACATATTTACGGATCTCGATATACCCGTCGGTACCGAGCAGCGTCAGGCGACCATCGCCCCAGGTAGAGAGCCCGTCAGGAGTGAACCAGTCACAACGGAAATAGCCGCTGGCGCCGTTTTCTCCTTTGAGCATGGCGTCGCCAAAATCTTCGAATGCGGGATACTGCGGGTGGTTAACGTTGCGCACCTGGCTGGCGACCACGGTGGCGTCGCGGTTGCCGGTATAAAACAGGAACTGCTCGATCTGGTGGCTGCCGATGTCGCACAGGATGCCGCCGAAATAGCGGCGATCGTAGAACCAGTCCGGGCGGCCAGTCCCTTCCCGGTGCGGCCCCATGCCCAGGGTTTGCACCACGCGACCAATGGCGCCTTGCTGTACCAACTGCCCGGCAAAGACCGCGCTTTCCACGTGCAGACGCTCGCTGTAGTAGACCGCGTATTTTTTCCCGGTTTTCTCCACCATCGCTTTGGCGTCTGCCAGCTGTTCAAGGGTGGTGAGCGGCGCTTTGTCCGTGAGGTAGTCTTTGCCAGCCGTCATCGCCTTCAGCCCCAGCGCACAGCGTTCGGAGGGGATGGCCGCCCCGGCCACCAGGCGCACGTCGTCATCGGCGAGAATAACGTCCAGGGAATCAGCCACCTTCACCTGCGGGTACTGCTGAACAAACGTGTCCACTTTCGCCGGATCGGGATCGTAAACCCACTTCAGCGTGGCACCTGCTTCAATCAGGCCATTACACATTCCGTAGATATGGCCGTGGTCGAGCGCGGCGGCGGCAAATACAAATTCACCCGCCTGCACCACCGGCTGCGGTTTGCCCACCGGCGCGTAGTTCATTCCGTCATTCTTGTTCATGGTTACAGTCCTCGATCCAGATCTTTACCCAGAGGGATAGCGCCCACTTCGCTGAAGTTGGCGACGCTTGCGGATTTTTCATAAAAACGGGGGGCGAGGGCGTTCGTCCCGCCGGTACGGTAAAACGGATCATCGCGGCCAACAGGCAGGGAAACGACACTGCGGGTAATGGCTGATTTATACATCGCAGTAATCAGCTCCAGCGAGCGCTTACCCTGCACGCCGTCCACCAGCGGGGCCGTACCGCGCTCAATGCTCTGAAGCAGGTCGTTGATCTGCCCGGTGTGCAGAGTCCATTCGAGCCTGGGCGTCGCCTGGAAAACGGCGTCAAGCTGGGCTTCTCGCTCAATATCGTTGGTCTCCTGCGGGAAGCCGTTGTCAGCACTCACGCTGGCATAAGCCTGCCATGGGGCGGAGATGCGCGCTTTATCACCCTGGATAATGATCTTCTGATCTTCCCCGTGGTGTACTACCGAGGCGGTAAGCTGGGTGAGTGCGCCGTTGGGGTATTTGAATATCGCGGCGCTAAGGTCTTCTACTTCGGCGTTGTCATGGGCCACGTTGGTCATCATCGCCACCACTTCAGACGGGAAACCGAGCATCCACTGAATGGCGTCGATATGGTGCACCGCGTGGTTCAGCGTGCAGCCGCCTCCTTCTTTTTCCCACGTGCCGCGCCACCACAGGTCGTAGTAGCAATGTCCGCGCCACCAGAAGGAATCCACCTGCGCATGGCATATTTTTCCGGCGAGGCCGGAATCCAGCGCCGCTTTTAAGCGCCAGAAGGCATCGGTAAAGCGGTTCTGGGCAATGATGGAGAGCGTTTTTCCGCTGGCCTGCTGGGCGGCGATCATCGCATCACACTCCTCCAGCGAGGCGGCCATCGGTTTTTCGCACAGCACATGGCAGCCGGCATAAAGCGCATCAATGCTGATCTCCGCATGGACATAGGGCGGGGTGCAGACGTCAACGATATCGATGGGAAGCGCATCCTCCAGCATCTGCCGGTGGCTGGCGTACACGCGGGCGTCCGTCAGGCCGTAACGCGCTTTTTTCTCTTCCGCTTTCTCCGGATAGATATCAACCAGCGCAACGATCCGGCAGCGCTGTCCAAACTGCAAATAACCCTGAATATGGTTATGGGAGATATTTCCTGTTCCCACAATGGCGACATTTAACATCGATTTTCTCCGGTGTTACCAGGTACCCGCGGCATCCAGCGTGATGCTGGTGGCCCCTTTATCTACAGAGGTGCTGATGCGCTGCTGAAGCAGGCGCAGGTATTGCTTTTCGTTCAGCGGTAGCTCAACCCAGTCGTCAGTCCAGGTGGAGAGGTGCATGGCGTTAGAGAGGGTTAAACCGTGAATGCCTTCCAGACCCGGCGCAATCAGCGGCTCGCCGCGCAGCACGGCGGCGCAGAAGTTGGCGGTGATGACGTGGTGCTCGCTGTATTCCGGGGCAACAGGGACAGAAACCTCCCAGCATTCCGGCTCACCGAAGCCATTCTGCCAGCGAGCGTTAAACTCGGTTTCCGATTCGCGCAGCCGCCAGTAGCGCAGTTTGCCCTCGTCGACGACCACTTTACCGCGATCGCCGACAATCTCCAGGCGGTTGGTGCCCGGCGTTTCCGCGACGGTGGTGATGAACACGCCGGTCGCACCGCTGGCGTATTCGGCATAGGCGGTCACCTCGTCTTCCACTTCGATATCGCGATGCTTACCGAACTGGCAAAACGCGCGCAGACGAACCGGCATGCCCACCAGCCACTGCCAGAGATCGAGCTGATGCGGGTCCTGGTTGAGCAGCACGCCGCCGCCTTCCCCTTTCCAGGTGGCGCGCCAGCCGCCGGAGTTGTAGTAACTCTGCGAGCGATACCAGTTGGTGATGATCCAGTTGGAGCGGCGGATCTCGCCCAGCTCGCCGCTGTCGATCAGATCTTTCACTTTCTGATACAGCGGGTTGGGCCGCTGGTTATACATGATGCCGAACACCACGTCGCACTCCCGGGCGCAGGCGTTCATCTCCTGGACCTGCGCGGTGTAGACGCCTGCTGGCTTCTCACACAGGGTATGAATGCCGTGGCGCATCGCCAGCATCGACAGGCGCGGGTGATCGTAATGCGGCGTGGCGACAATGACCGCATCGATAAGCCCGCTCTGGAGCATCTCCTGCGCATCACTGAACAGCGGAATGCCGCCAACCAACTGCCGAATGGCCGGATGCTTTTCCGGCGCGTTATCGCACACCGCCGTAAGGCAGGCGTCGCTGACGGTTCCGGCCAGTAAATAGCGTGCGTGGACCGTACCGATATTACCTATACCAATAATGCCAAAACGTACCTTCTCCATGTCTCACCTTAATTTCAGCCAAAAAGCGTGATGACCGAAAAATAGGAAAGGCGAGACGTAGCGACAATGTGTTTTTGTGAGAATACTCGCAAGGTGAATAAGTAAACTCCAACCATTTTGAAATTTGGTTTTAAAATCAAAGCGCTGTTTCTGCAAATATTTGCAAAAACTGATTGAGAGCGAGGTCACACTATGCCGGGCAAGTTAAAAATGGAGGAGATCGCGTCCCTGACGGGATATTCCGTGAGCACGGTTTCCAGGGTGTTGAGCGGCAAGTCTTATACCAGCGATAAGGCCCGGGAAGCCATTGTCCGCACCGCGCGGGAGCTTGGCGTGCTGGAGTCGATGGCGAGCGGGCGGCTCTTAATTAACGGAATCGCTGTATTTGCACCTGAAAGAACGTTTCAGGGTCGTGGGGATATTTTTTATCTGGAAGTGACTAAAGGCATTGCGGAAGCCAGCGCGCCACATAATGTCTGGATCAGTTATTGCGGATTAGAGGAACAGAATGCGGACGTGAAATTATTTATGGAAAAGGCAAGCCATAAAAATATTAACGCAATAATTATCATTGGTACGGATGATTCCACCATATTTAAGCTGGCCAGCACGCTGAATAAACCCTGTGTATTAATTAATTCCGTTGACCGAGACCGGGTGCTGGATTCGGTTTCCCCCGATCATCGCGCAATCGGCTTTACCACGATGCAATATCTTTTCGAGCAGGGGCATCGCCGGGTGCTGACCATCACCTGTTTACGCCGGGACACGCTCTATGCCCGGCTGGATGGAATTAAAGAAGCGTACCGGCATTTTCATGTGGCGTTTGAGCCGCAGCGGGATTTACTGGTCACGGAGTGGTTTACCGCTGAAGAGGCTGAGCGCGAGCTGGATGCGTGGCTGTTACGTCACGACAGAGCGCAGTGGCCTGAGGTCATTTTTCCCAACAGCACCAGCATGACCGAGGGTGTGCTGAAGGCGTTACAGCGGCATGGGCTGCGCGTGCCGGAAGACATCTCCATCATCACCACCGATTTTGCGTGGAATTTAGCAAACCGGCTTGAAAAGCCCATTACGGGGATCACGGTGCCCTGTCGGGATTTGGGCATAGAAGCGGTGCATTTGCTGCAAACGCGACTAAACCGGCCACAGGCGCCGGTTTTTAACCTGCTGTTGCAGGGGAAAGTCATTGATTACGGTTCGGTGAGTAATGCCACGCGCCACGCGGCTCGCGTGGCGCTGATGCAGTAATCAGGCCTGCTGTGGAGGCAGGCAAACGCCAATGCCGCCGATACCGCAGTAGCCATACGGATTTTTATGCAGGTACTGCTGGTGGTCGTCTTCGGCATAGTAGAACGGTTTCGCGGTAGCGATTTCCGTCGTGACCTGACGTTTATCACCGGCCGCCTGCATCGCTTCCTGGAAACGCGTCAGGCTGGCGTGGGCGGCGGCCTCCTGCTCTGGGGTGAGCGGGTAGATGGCCGAACGGTATTGGGTGCCGTGATCGTTACCCTGACGCATGCCCTGTGCCGGGTCATGGTTTTCCCAGAACACCTGGAGCAGCTGTTCATAGCTAATGACGCTCGGGTCATACACCACACGCACCGCTTCAGCATGACCGGTCTCACCGGAACAGACTTCGCGGTAGGTTGGGTTAGGCGTATATCCTCCGGTGTAGCCCGCAGCGGTGCTGTACACGCCCGGCAGTTGCCAGAACAGGCGTTCTACGCCCCAGAAGCAGCCCATGGCAAACAGGGCGATCTCCATTCCATCAGGAACGTTTGTCATTGAATGGTTGTTTACGGCGTGTAATGTTGCCACTGGCATAGGGGTGTTGCGTCCCGGTAACGCATCGGCTTGTGATACCAGATGCTTTTTATCGAATAAACTCACGGTGGGGCCTCCCGGGTAGCGTTGTTTCGGTTAAGGTTGTCACGAAGCGTTTAATTGAACACAATAAACGCGATGAATGAGTCTAGATTTAATCATAAGAAATATTTGGGTGTTACACCCTTTTTCAACCCGTAATTTGGGTTTTTGGCTTTCAGGCCGTATTTTGTCGCGGAGCGGCACTGCATTTGCTTCCAGGGTGGAAACAGGGATATTCAGGAGAAAACGTGACAAAGATCCGCCAGTTATGTTTAGTCAGTTTAATGCTGACCAGCGGGATTGCCAGCGCGGCGAATGTCCGTTTGCAGGTTGAGGGGTTATCCGGGGCGCTGGAAAAAAACGTGCGTGCGCAGCTTTCTACCATCCAGAGCGATGAGGTCACGCCGGATCGGCGTTTTCGCGCGCGCGTGGATGACGCCATCCGCGAAGGCTTAAAGGCGTTGGGGTACTACGAACCCACCATCGATTTCGATTTACGCCCGCCGCCGGCGAAAGGACGCCAGGTGTTGATTGCCCGCGTCTCGCCGGGCGAACCCGTCCTGATTGGCGGCACGAACGTGGTGTTGCGCGGCGGTGCGCGCACCGATCGGGACTACCTGGATCTGCTCAGCACCCGTCCGAAAGTGGGCACCGTGCTCAATCACGGGGATTACGATCGTTTTAAAAAATCCTTAACCAGCGTTTCGCTGCGCAAAGGCTACTTCGACAGCCGGTTCAACAAAAGCCAGCTGGGCGTTGCGCTTGAGCGACGTCAGGCATTCTGGGATATCGATTACGACAGCGGCGAGCGCTACCGGTTTGGCGATGTGACCTTCGAAGGATCGCAAATCCGTGACGAGTATCTGCAAAATCTGGTGCCGTTTAAAAAGGGCGACTACTACCAGTCCAGCGACCTGGGCGAGCTGAACCGTCGTTTGTCCGCGACGGGCTGGTTTAACTCCGTGGTGGTGGCGCCGGAATTTGATAAATCCCGTAAAACGAAAGTGTTACCGCTGCATGGCGTGGTCTCTCCGCGCACCGAGAACACCATTGAGACCGGTGTCGGCTACTCCACGGACGTCGGCCCGCGCGTGAAAGCCTCGTGGAAAAAACCGTGGATGAACTCCTACGGCCACAGCCTGACCACCAGCGTCAGCCTGTCTGCGCCTGAACAGCAGCTGGACTTCAGCTATAAAATGCCGCTGCTGAAAAATCCGCTTGAGCAATACTACCTCGTGCAGGGCGGCTTTAAGCGTACCGATTTGAATGATACCGAGCAGGACTCGACGACGCTTGCGGTATCACGCTTCTGGGATCTCTCCAGCGGCTGGCAGCGCGCCATTAACCTGCGCTGGAGCCTCGACCACTTTACCCAGGCAAACGTCACCAACACCACCATGCTGCTTTATCCGGGCGTGATGATCAGCCGTACCCGCTCGCGCGGTGGCCTGATGCCGACCTGGGGCGACTCTCAGCGCTACTCCATCGATTACTCCAACACCGCCTGGGGCTCCGACGTAGACTTCTCCGTCTTTCAGGCGCAAAACGTCTGGATCCGCACGCTGTACGACAAACACCGCTTTGTGATGCGCGGTAATCTCGGTTGGATCGAAACCGGTGATTTCGAACGCGTCCCGCCGGATCTGCGCTTCTTCGCGGGGGGCGACCGCAGCATTCGCGGGTATAAGTACAAATCGATCTCACCTGAAAACGACAAAGGCCAGTTGACCGGGGCGTCAAAACTGGCGACCGGCTCGCTGGAGTACCAGTACAACGTCAGCGGCAAATGGTGGGGCGCCATGTTTGTCGACGGCGGTGAAGCGGTGAACGATATCCGCCGCAGCGATTTCAAAACCGGCGCGGGTGTGGGCGTGCGATGGCAGTCACCGGTCGGGCCCATCAAGCTCGATTTCGCCGTTCCGGTGGGCGACAAAGACGAACACGGTTTACAGTTTTACATCGGTCTGGGGCCTGAATTATGAGTTTATGGAAGAAGATAAGCCTCGGGGTGCTGATTTTTATCGTATTACTGCTCGGTACGGTGGCGTTTCTGGTGGGCACCACCACGGGCCTGCATTTGCTGTTTAACGCCGCGAACCGCTGGGTGCCGGGGCTGGAAATCGGCCAGGTAACGGGCGGCTGGCGCGATCTGCGCCTGAAAAATATCCGTTATGAACAGCCCGGCGTGGCGGTGAACGCGGGCGAGTTTCATCTGGCGGTCAAGCTCGGCTGCCTGCGGGACAGCCAGCTGTGCGTAAACGATCTGTCGCTAAAAGACGTTAACGTGGCGATAGATTCCAAAAAAATGCCGAAGTCCGAGCCTGTCGAAGAAGAGGACAGCGGCCCGCTGAACCTCTCCACGCCGTACCCGATTGCGCTTTACCGGGTCGCACTGGATAACGTCAATATCAAAATCGACGACACGACGGTATCCGTGATGGATTTCACCTCCGGTCTGCGCTGGCAGGAGAAAAACCTCACCCTGACCCCAACCTCCCTGCAAGGGCTGCTGATTGCGCTACCGAAGGTGGCCGACGTGGCGCAGGAAGAGATCGTCGAGCCGAAGATCCAGAATCCGCAGCCGGAAGAAAAACCGCTGGGCGAAACGCTGAAAGATCTCTTCTCGAAACCGGTTCTGCCGGAGATGACCGACGTGCATCTGCCGCTGAACCTCAATATCGAAGAGTTTAAGGGCGAGCAGTTGCGTCTGACCGGCGATACCGATCTGACGGTCTTCAACATGCTGCTTAAAGTCAGCAGTATCGACGGCAACATGAAGCTCGACGCGCTGGATATTGATACTAACCAGGGGTCGGTCAACGCCTCAGGCAATGCGCTGCTGCGCGACAACTGGCCGATAGATATTACGCTGAACAGCGCCCTGAACATCGATCCGCTGAAAGGCGAAAAGGTGAAGGTGAAAGTCGGCGGCGCGCTGCGCGAGAAGCTGGAGTTCGGCGTAAACCTCTCCGGACCGGTGGATATGGTGCTGCGCGGGCAAACCCAGCTGGCAGAGGCCGGTTTACCGCTCAATCTTGAGGTTGACAGCAAGCAGCTTTACTGGCCGTTCACCGGCGAAAAACAGTTCCAGGCTGACGATCTGAAGCTGAAGCTGAGTGGCAAAATGACCGACTACACGCTGTCGTTCCGCACGGCGGTGAAGGGGCAGGGGGTACCGCCCGCCGATATCACCCTGGATGCGAAGGGTAACGAGTTGCAGGTTAACCTCGACAAGCTGACCGTGGCGGCGCTGGAAGGAAAAACCGAGCTGACCGCGCTGCTCGACTGGCAGCAGGCGATCAGCTGGCGCGGCGAGCTGAAGCTGACCGGGATCAACACCGCTAAAGAGGTCCCGGACTGGCCGTCAAAACTGGATGGCCTGATCAAAACCCGCGGTAGCCTGTACGGTGGCACCTGGCAGATGGACTTGCCGGAACTCAAGCTCACCGGCAACGTGAAGCAGAACAAAGTCAACGTAGAGGGCTCGCTTAAGGGCAACAGCTATCTCCAGTGGGTGATCCCGGGCCTGCACGTGGCGCTGGGTCGCAACACGGCGGATATCAAAGGCGAGCTGGGCGTGAAAGACCTCAATCTGGATGCCACCATCGACGCGCCAAATCTCGATAACGCCCTGCCGGGTCTTGGCGGCACGGCGAAGGGGTTAGTGAAGGTTCGCGGTACGGTGGAGGCGCCGCAGCTGCTGGCGGACATCACCGCCAATAACCTGCGCTGGCAGGAACTTTCTATTGCCCGCGTGCGTGTCGAGGGAGACGTGAAATCCACCGATCAGATCGGCGGAAACCTGGATCTGCGCGTGGAGCGTATCTCTCAGCCGGACGTGAACATCAGTCTGGTCACGCTGGCGGCAAAAGGTAACGAAAAGCAGCACGATCTCCAGCTACGCGTGCAGGGCGAGCCGGTCTCCGGGCAGCTGCACCTGACGGGCAGTTTTGACCGCCAGGCGACGCGCTGGAAAGGCGTGCTGGATAACACCCGCTTCAGCACGCCGGTCGGCCCGCTGGTGCTGTCGCGGTCTGTCGCGCTGGATTACCGCAACGCGGAGCAAAAGATCAGCATTGGGCCACACTGCTGGACCAACCCGAATGCTGAGCTGTGCGTGCCGCAGACCATTGATGCAGGCGCGGAAGGACGCGCGCAGATCAACCTCAACCGTTTCGACCTGGCGATGCTGAAACCGTTTATGCCGGAAACCACCCAGGCCAGCGGGGTCTTCAGCGGTAAAGCGGACGTCGCGTGGGACACCACCAAAGAGGGACTGCCGCAGGGCAGCATTACCCTCTCCGGGCGTAACGTGAAGGTGACGCAGGAGGTCAATGACGCGCCGCTGCCGGTGGCGTTCGACACCCTGAATGTGAACGCTGACCTGCGTAACAATCGTGCGGAACTGGGATGGCTGATCCGCCTGACCAACAACGGTCAGTTTGACGGACAGGTGCAAATTACCGATCCGCAAGGGCGGCGCAATCTCGGCGGCAACGTCAATATTCGCAACTTCAACCTGGCGATGGTGAATCCGATCTTCTCGCGGGGAGAAAAGGCGGCGGGGATGCTCAGCGCCAACCTGCGTCTGGCGGGGGATGCGCAAAGCCCGCAGCTGTTTGGCCAGATGCGGTTAAACGGTGTGGACATTGACGGTAACTTTATGCCGTTCGATATGCAGCCAAGCCAGCTGGCGATGAACTTTAACGGCCAAAGCTCAACCCTCAGTGGCTCAGTGCTGACGCAGCAGGGACAAATCAACCTGAGCGGTGACGCAGACTGGAGCCAGCTCGACAACTGGCGCGCCCGTATTGCGGCCAAGGGCAGCAGGGTGCGTATCACGGTACCGCCGATGGTGCGCCTGGACGTGTCGCCAGACGTGGTCTTTGAGGCAACGCCGAGTCTCTTCACCCTGGACGGCCGTGTTGACGTACCGTGGGCGCGCATCGTGGTTCACGAGGTGCCGGAAAGCGCGGTTGGCGTCTCCAGTGACGAAGTTATGCTCAATGAAAATCTGAAACCTGTTGAACAGAAGAGCGCTGGCATACCGATCAATAGTAATCTTATCGTGCACGTGGGGAATAACGTGCGTTTGGACGCGTTTGGGCTGAAGGCGAGACTCACGGGTGACCTGAAAGTGGCGCAGGATCAACAGGGGCTTGGCCTCAATGGACAAATCAATATTCCTGAAGGGCGCTTCCATGCCTACGGTCAGGATTTGATTGTGCGTAAAGGCGAGCTGCTGTTCTCCGGTCCACCGGATCAGCCGGTACTCAATATCGAAGCGATCCGTAACCCGGAAGCCACCGAAGATGATGTGATTGCAGGCGTGCGCGTGACGGGCTCCGCCGATGAACCTAAGGCAGAGATCTTCTCTGACCCGGCCATGTCGCAACAGGAAGCGCTCTCTTACCTGCTGCGCGGCCAGGGTCTGGATAGCCAACAGGGCGATGGCGCGGCAATGACATCAATGTTAGTCGGTCTGGGGGTTGCACAAAGTGGTCAGGTTGTGGGTAAAATCGGCGAGACGTTTGGCGTAAGCAATCTGGCGCTGGACACTCAGGGCGTGGGTGACTCTTCGCAGGTAGTGGTCAGCGGCTATGTACTGCCGGGTCTACAGGTAAAATATGGCGTGGGGATCTTTGACTCACTGGCTACACTCACGTTACGTTATCGCCTGATGCCTAAGCTATATCTGGAAGCAGTGTCCGGCGTAGACCAGGCACTTGATCTGCTCTATCAGTTTGAGTTTTAGCAATGCGAATATTTGTTTACGGCAGTTTACGAACCAGGCAAGGCAACAGCCACTGGATGACCAACGCCCAGTTGCTGGGAAATTACACAATCGAAAACTACCAGTTGTACAGTCTGGGCCACTATCCAGGCGCGGTTCCGGGGAACGGAACGGTACAGGGTGAGGTTTATCGTATTGATAATGCTACGCTGGCCGAACTTGATGCCTTGCGCACCAGGGGCGGTGAATACGCTCGCCAGTTGATCCAGACGCCTTACGGCAGTGCATGGATGTACGTGTACCAACGTTCGGTCGACGGGTTAACGTTGATTGAAAGCGGTAACTGGTTAGACAGAGACCAGTTCTGAAAAACGACAACGCCACCTTACGGTGGCGTTGTCGTTTTGCGCCGTAGGCCCGAGCAAGCGAAGCGCCGCCGGGCGCATCGACAGGCACAAAAAAGCCCCGACGCGCGGGGCTTAGTCTCAGCAGTAAGAATTACTTCTTAGCAGCACGTTCGAAGGAGGCGATGATTTCTGCTTTCGCCGCTTCTGCGTTATCCCAGCCTTCAACTTTAACCCATTTGCCTTTTTCGAGATCTTTGTAGTGCTCGAAGAAGTGGGCGATCTGCGCTTTCAGCAGCTCTGGCAGGTCGTTCACATCTTTAATGTGATCGTACTCTTTGCTCAGCTTGGTGTGCGGTACGGCAACCAGTTTCGCATCTTCACCCGCTTCGTCAGTCATTTTCAGCACGCCAACAGGACGGCAGCGAATGACGGAGCCTGGCTGCAATGGGTATGGCGTTGGGACCAGTACGTCAACCGGGTCACCGTCCAGAGACAGAGTGTGGTTGATGTAGCCGTAGTTGCACGGATAGAACATGGCGGTAGACATGAAACGGTCAACGAACAGCGCACCGGTGTCTTTGTCGATTTCGTATTTGATTGGATCTGCGTTGGCCGGGATTTCGATCACAACGTAGATGTCTTCTGGCAGTTCTTTACCCGCAGGGACGTTGAGTAAGCTCATGTCGGTGTCCTTTAAAATGGATGGTAAACAAGTGGCAGGTATTATAGCCAACTGGCGCTGAAAGTCTCCGCCTGTTTTCGTCTTCTCTCCCTCGCGCCTTCACTTTTCAGACCGTTTCCATGACAGGATAATCCATAAACTCAGCCGCATTTTAAATGTTGAAATGAAAGCGATTACAAACTTGTGATTAACGTTTTATTCACTTTTCTGAAGTGTGATGTAACGCAATCCGTAACATATTCCATTGGCTATAGTTCATCCGCGGAACATCTTTTAACCAACAATAACCTACCCTACGAGGACGTTCATATGTGGAAGCGCTTACTTCTTGTTACAGCAGTTTCGGCAGCCATGTCGTCTATGGCGATGGCCGCACCCTTAACCGTTGGATTTTCGCAGGTCGGATCTGAATCTGGCTGGCGCGCCGCTGAAACGAATGTGGCGAAAAGTGAGGCCGAAAAGCGCGGTATTACGCTGAAAATCGCCGATGGTCAGCAAAAGCAAGAGAACCAGATTAAAGCGGTGCGCTCGTTTATCGCTCAGGGCGTGGATGCCATCTTTATTGCCCCGGTTGTCGCCACGGGCTGGGAGCCGGTGCTGAAGGAAGCCAAAGATGCTGAAATTCCGGTATTCCTGCTCGACCGTTCCATCGACGTAAAAGACAAATCTCTCTATATGACCACCGTCACCGCCGATAACGTGCTGGAAGGCAAACTGATTGGTGACTGGCTGGTGAAGCAGGTGGATGGCAAGCCGTGTAACGTGGTTGAGTTGCAGGGCACCGTCGGGGCGAGCGTGGCTATCGACCGTAAGAAAGGTTTCGCGGAGGCCATCGCCAAAGCACCAAACATTAAGATCATCCGTTCTCAGTCCGGCGACTTCACCCGTAGTAAGGGTAAAGAGGTCATGGAAAGCTTCATCAAGGCAGAAAATAACGGCAAAAATATCTGCATGGTTTACGCCCACAACGACGACATGGTGATCGGCGCCATCCAGGCCATCAAAGAAGCGGGCCTGAAGCCGGGCAAAGATATCCTCACCGGCTCGATCGACGGCGTACCGGACATCTACAAAGCGATGATTGACGGCGAAGCGAACGCCAGCGTGGAGCTGACGCCAAATATGGCGGGCCCGGCATTCGATGCGCTGGAGAAATTCAAGAAAGACGGCACCCAGCCTGAGAAGTTGACCATCACCAAATCCACGCTCTACCTGCCGGACACGGCGAAAGAAGAGTTAGAGAAGAAGAAAAATATGGGCTACTGATCCAGTGAAATTGCCGGGTGGCGCTGCGCTTACCCGGCCTACGATACGCTCTTTTGTAGGCCGGATAAGCGTAGCGTCATCCGGCCTGATGCAGGGGGAAACCATGACCACCGAACAACACCAGGAAATCCTCCGCACAGAGGGCCTGAGTAAATTTTTCCCTGGCGTTAAGGCGCTGGATAACGTTGATTTCAGCCTGCGGCGTGGGGAGATCATGGCGTTGCTCGGCGAAAACGGGGCGGGGAAGTCGACGCTGATTAAAACCCTGACCGGGGTCTATCACGCCGATCGCGGCGCTATCTGGCTGGAAGGTAACGCCATTTCGCCCAAAAACACCGCGCATGCCCAGCAACTGGGGATCGGCACGGTCTACCAGGAAGTGAACCTGCTGCCAAACATGTCGGTAGCGGATAACCTGTTTATTGGCCGCGAACCCAGACGTTTTGGCCTGCTGCGCCGCAAAGAGATGGAAGCGCGCGCCGCGAAGCTGATGGAATCGTATGGCTTCTCTCTCGACGTGCGCGAACCGCTGAACCGTTTTTCCGTAGCGATGCAGCAAATCGTCGCGATCTGTCGCGCTATCGATCTCTCGGCGAAAGTGCTGATCCTCGATGAACCCACCGCCAGCCTCGATACCCAGGAAGTGGAGATGCTTTTTACCCTGATGCGCCAGCTGCGTAATCAGGGCGTCAGCCTGATTTTCGTGACGCATTTCCTCGATCAGGTTTACGAGGTGAGCGACCGTATTACGGTGCTGCGCAACGGCAGCTTTGTCGGCTGCCGGGAAACCCGCGAGCTGCCGCAGATAGAGCTGGTCAAAATGATGCTGGGCCGCGAGCTGGAGACTAACGCGCTTCAGCGCGCGGGCCGTACGCTGCTGAGCGAAAAACCGATCGCCGCGTTTCACGATTACGGCAGAAAAGGGACCATCGCGCCGTTTAACCTCGAGGTACGCCCCGGTGAAATTGTGGGTCTGGCGGGGCTGTTAGGCTCCGGGCGCACCGAAACCGCCGAAGTCATCTTCGGGATCAAACCTGCCGACAGCGGAACGGCGCTGATCAAAGGCAAACCACAAACGCTACGTTCACCGCATCAGGCGTCGTGCCTCGGCGTGGGCTTCTGTCCGGAGGACAGGAAAACGGACGGGATTATTGCCGCCGCCTCGGTGCGGGAAAACATCATTCTGGCGCTACAGGCCCAGCGCGGCTGGCTGCGTCCGATCCCTAAGCGCGAGCAGAACGCGATTGCCGAGCGCTTCATCCGCCAGCTCGGTATACGTACCCCGAGCGCGGAACAGCCCATCGAGTTCCTCTCGGGCGGTAACCAGCAGAAGGTTCTCCTCTCGCGCTGGCTGCTCACCAGGCCGCAATTCCTGATCCTCGACGAGCCCACGCGCGGTATCGACGTGGGCGCGCACGCCGAAATCATCCGGCTTATCGAAACGCTCTGCGCCGACGGTCTGGCGCTGCTGGTGATCTCGTCCGAGCTGGAGGAGCTGGTCGGCTATGCCGATCGCGTCATCATCATGCGCGATCGCAGGCAGGTGGCAGAGATCCCGCTGGATAAACTGTCGGTACCGGCGATCATGAATGCCATCGCGGCGTAAGGAGTCAAATGTGATGTCCCGTTCTCTTTCGCAAACTGGCGAAGCGAAGCGCCGCTTCACCTGGCCGACCGGCACGCCGCAAATCGTGGCGCTGCTGCTGGTGCTGCTGGTGGATAGCCTGGTGGCTCCGCATTTCTTTCAGATCGTCGTGCAGGATGGCCGCCTGTTTGGTAGCCCGATCGACATCTTAAACCGTGCCGCGCCCGTGGCGCTGCTGGCGATTGGTATGACGCTGGTCATTGCCACCGGCGGGATCGACCTCTCCGTCGGTGCGGTAATGGCGATTGCGGGCGCCACCGCCGCCTCGATGACCGTCGCCGGGCACAGCCTGCCGGTGGTCCTGCTGGCCGCGCTGGGTTCCGGCGTGCTTGCCGGGCTGTGGAACGGCATTCTGGTTGCGGTGCTCAAGATCCAGCCGTTTGTCGCGACGTTGATTTTGATGGTGGCCGGGCGCGGTGTGGCGCAGCTTATCACCTCCGGTCAAATCGTCACCTTTAACTCCCCGAGCCTGGCGTGGATCGGCAGCGGTAATTTTCTGTTCTTCCCGACGCCGGTGATCGTCGCGCTGGTGACGCTGGTGGTGTTCTGGCTTTTCACCCGCAAAACGGCGCTCGGGATGTTCATCGAAGCGGTGGGGATTAACATTCGGGCCGCGAAAAACGCCGGGGTAAATACGCGGCTGATGGTGATGCTGACTTACGTGCTGAGCGGCGTCTGTGCTGCGATTGCCGGGGTGATCGTGGCCGCCGATATTCGCGGAGCGGATGCCAATAACGCCGGACTCTGGCTCGAGCTGGATGCGATCCTCGCGGTGGTTATCGGCGGTGGATCGCTGATGGGCGGACGTTTTAATCTGCTGCTCTCGGTGGTGGGGGCGTTGATTATTCAGGGTATGAATACCGGTATTTTGCTCTCCGGGTTCCAGCCGGAGCTGAATCAGGTCGTCAAAGCGGTCGTGGTGCTTATCGTACTTATCGTGCAGTCGCCGCGCTTTATCACTCTCATTAAGGGGAACCGCGGTCATGATAAAACGTAATTTGCCGTTAATGATCACGCTGGGCGTGTTCGTGCTGGGGTACCTCTATTGCCTGACCCAGTTCCCGGGCTTCGCCTCCACGCGGGTGATTTGCAACATCCTGACCGACAATGCCTTTTTAGGCATTATCGCCGTCGGCATGACGTTTGTGATCCTCTCCGGCGGGATCGACCTCTCCGTTGGGTCGGTGATCGCCTTTACCGGCGTGTTCCTTGCCAAGGCGATTGGCTTTTGGGGGATTTCGCCGCTGCTGGCTTTTCCGCTGGTGCTGGTCATGGGCTGCGCGTTCGGCGCCTTTATGGGGCTTTTGATCGATGCGCTGAAAATCCCGGCCTTTATCATCACCCTCGCCGGGATGTTCTTCCTGCGCGGCGTGAGCTATCTGGTGTCGGAGGAGTCAATTCCGATTAACCACCCGATCTACGACACGCTCTCCAGCCTGGCGTGGAAAATCCCCGGCGGGGGGCGCCTGAGCGCAATGGGGCTGCTGATGCTGGGCGTGGTGGTGATCGGGATCTTCCTCGCCCACCGTACCCGATTTGGTAACCAGGTTTATGCCATTGGCGGCAGCGCCACGTCCGCGAACCTGATGGGAATTTCCACGCGCAGCACGACTATCCGCATCTACATGCTTTCGACCGGGCTGGCCACCCTCGCGGGGATTGTATTCTCGGTTTATACCCAGGCAGGCTATGCCCTGGCGGGGGTGGGCGTTGAGCTGGACGCCATTGCCTCGGTAGTGATTGGCGGTACGCTGCTCAGCGGCGGGGTGGGGACAGTCCTCGGCACGCTGTTTGGCGTGGCGATCCAGGGGCTGATTCAGACCTATATCAACTTCGACGGCACGCTCAGCTCCTGGTGGACCAAAATCGCCATCGGCATTCTGCTGTTTATTTTTATCGCGCTCCAGCGCGGCCTGACGGTGCTGTGGGAGAACCGCCAGAGCTCGCCTGTTACCCGGGTGAATACATCTTTAACAGAGCGATAACATGCTGAAATTGCTTAAACTCTAAACATTTTCCGGTAGCGGCCGATATTCTTTTTTTATGCCCAGAAATATCTCGCTACCGGAAATAACATCATGCTTAAAACGCTATCGATTCGTACCGGCTTGCTCTCTTTACTGGCCGTTATGACCCTTCTGCTGCTGATTGTCAGCGGCATCGGCATTTATGCCCTTACACAAAGTTCCGCTTCTCTCCAGCGCATCAATCATCTTCAGGGTGAACAGATGGTGCAGCTGAATGCCGGCTATACGCTGATCCTGCGCGCGCGTAACGAAGCGGGGCAGGCCGTTCGCATGATGGAGGTCGGCCTGCTGGACGATGCGGCCAGGGCGGTCAAAACCATTAACCAGGAAGTGGCGCTGGCACAGAAAACGCTGAAGGACGTGATCGGCAGCGGCGTGGCGGATGAGCAGGGGCAAAAGCTGCTGGATAACGTTGCCGCGAGTCTGGCGGTGTACAACCAGCAGGGTATCAGCCCGATGCTGAAAGCCCTGAACGAGCAAAGCGCGGACAGCTATTACGATCTGCTGGAAAACAAGCTGGTCCCGGTGGCGAAGCAGTTTGATAACGATATGCAGGCGTTCCAGGCATGGAGCGAGGCGCGCGGTAAAGCGGAGGTGAGCGCCGTGCAGGCGAGTAAAACCCGCGTGCTGATCCTGATTATCGTCGCGGCGCTGCTGACGGCTGGCATTATCGTGCTGGCCTGGCTGGTGCTGCGCCATATGCTGCTCAAGCCGCTTTCAGCCTCGATTGCCCAGCTGGAACATGTGGCGGCCGGGGATTTAACCCATACCCTGAACGCGCCGGCGAGCCAGGAATTTAATCGCCTTAACGCGGCGATCGAAGGGATGCGCCAGTCGCTGATGGACTCGGTTCTGCGGGTGCGTGACGCCAGCTCGCAGATTGATACCGGCAGCCGCGAGCTGACGGCCGGGAATATGAACCTGGCCCAGCGCACGGAATCCACCGCCACCTCGCTGGAGCAGACGGCCGCCAGCATGGAAGAGATCACCGCCACGGTGAAACTTAACGCCGATAACGCCGAGCAGGCGCACCAACTGGCGAAGTCGGTCTCCGATACCGCCGATCACGGCAGTGAAATGGTCTGCTATGTCATTGAGAAGATGCGCGACATCTCCGGCAGTTCGGCGCGCATCGCCGATATCCTGAGCGTCATCGACGGCATTGCCTTCCAGACCAATATTCTGGCGCTGAACGCCTCCGTTGAAGCGGCGCGTGCGGGTGAGCAGGGGCGAGGTTTTGCGGTCGTGGCGGGTGAGGTGCGTAATCTCGCCAGCCGCAGTGCTGATGCGGCGAAAGAGATCCGCTCGCTTATCAGCGATTCGCAAACCCACGTGAACGAGGGCAGCGAGCTGGCGCAGCAGGCCGGTGAGACGATGGACGAGATCGCCACCGAAGTACTGCGTATGACCAAACTGATGCGTGAAATTGCGACGGCGTCCCAGGAGCAGAGCCGCGGTATTGAGCAGGTGAATATCGCCGTCAATCAGATGGATGAAACGGCGCAGCAAAATGCGGCGCTGGTCCAGCAATCATCTGCGGCTACACGTTCCCTGGAGGAACAGTCGCGCGAGCTGATGGAAGCGATGGCTTCCTTCAAGCTGACGATGCAAACGGCCTGAAAAAAAGGGAGCCTGCCTGGCTCCCCTTTTCGTGCGTTACGCGTCCGGGAATTCGCGGATCATGCGTTCAACGTCATCCACCATATGGCGGTTGCCGACGAAGAATGAACGGCGCTGGTGCAGGCTTTCCGGCACGATATCCAGAATACGCTCTTTACCGTCGCTCGCCTTGCCGCCTGCCTGTTCGGCCAGGAACGCCATCGGGTTGCACTCGTACAGCAGACGCAGTTTTCCGTCCGGGTGGCTGGCGGTGCTTGGGTAGAGGTAAATACCGCCCTTCAGCAGGTTACGGTGGAAATCCGCCACCAGCGAGCCGATGTAGCGCGAGGTGTACGGGCGCTGGGTGGCTTTATCCTCTTCCTGGCAGAATTTGATGTACTTCTTCACGCCGTTCGGGAATTTGATGTAGTTGCCTTCGTTGATGGAGTAGGTGTTGCCCTTCTCCGGGAAGCGCATACGCTCCTGGCACAGGCAGAACACGCCCAGGGACGGATCGTAGGTAAAGGCGTGTACGCCGCAGCCGGTGGTGTACACCAGCATGGTGGACGAGCCATACACCACATAACCGGCAGCAACCTGTTTACTGCCCGGTTGCAGGAAGTCTTCTTCCGTCACCGGTGTGCCAACCGGCGTGACGCGACGGTAGATGGAGAAAATGGTACCGACAGAAACGTTAACGTCGATGTTGGAGGAGCCGTCCAGCGGATCCATCAGAACAACGTATTTCGCGTGTTCACACCCTTCGAATACGACGATCTCATCTTCTTCTTCAGAGGCGATACCCGCAACGATGTCGCGCGCGCGCAGTGCAGCTTTCAGTTTTTCATTGGCGAACAGGTCGAGTTTCTGCTGAACCTCACCCTGAACGTTCTCGGCACCGCTGGCACCCAGGATATCGACCAGACCGGCCTTGTTGATATCGCGGTGGATGATCTTAGCGCCCAGCTTTATTGCCGACAGCAAAGCAGTGAGCTCACCCGTAGCATGAGAGAACTCGTGCTGCTTCTCGACAATAAATTCACCTAACGTTTTCATAACACTTTCCCTGCATCTTATGTTGAGTAAAGCGGTTGATGTCCAACAATCTTAACAAACATTCAAATATTAGCGCAGAGGTGAATCGCGCCAGCAAAATACGGATTTACCCGAAATGCGTTTCACAGCCGCTGACATGTGAGTAAAATGTGCGCCACATTGAAGAAGGATAGTGACGTATGCGCATTCATATATTGGGGATTTGTGGCACTTTCATGGGCGGACTGGCAATGCTGGCGCGCTCGCTGGGCCATGAAGTGACAGGTTCGGACGCCAATGTGTATCCGCCGATGAGCACGCTGCTCGAGAAGCAGGGAATTTCTCTGATTCAGGGATATGACGCCAGCCAGCTGGAGCCGCAGCCGGATCTGGTGATCGTGGGTAACGCCATGACCCGTGGGAATCCATGCGTTGAAGCGGTGCTGGAACGCAATATCCCGTACATGTCTGGCCCGCAGTGGCTGCATGATTTTGTCCTGTGCGACCGCTGGGTTGTCGCCGTTGCCGGGACGCACGGCAAAACCACCACCGCCGGTATGGCGACCTGGATCCTCGAAGCCTGCGGCTACAAGCCGGGCTTCGTGATCGGCGGCGTACCGGGGAATTTCGACGTCTCCGCGCGTCTGGGCGACAGCCCGTTCTTTGTGATTGAAGCGGATGAATACGACTGCGCGTTCTTCGACAAGCGCTCCAAGTTCGTGCATTACTGCCCACGCACGCTGATCCTCAACAACCTTGAGTTCGATCACGCGGATATCTTTGACGACCTGAAAGCGATTCAGAAACAGTTCCACCATCTGGTGCGCATTGTTCCGGGTCAGGGCCGCATTATCCTGCCGGAGAACGACATCAACCTGAAGCAGACTATGGCGATGGGGTGCTGGAGCGAGCAGGAGCTGGTTGGCGAGCAGGGGCACTGGCAGGCGAAAAAGCTCAACGCGGATGCCTCCGAATGGGAAGTGCTGCTCGACGGTGAGAAAGTGGGCGAGGTGAAGTGGGGCCTGGTGGGCGAGCACAACATGCACAACGGCCTGATGGCGATCGCCGCGGCGCGTCACGTGGGCGTACTGCCTGCGGATGCCGCCAATGCGCTGGGCTCGTTTATCAACGCCCGTCGCCGTCTGGAGCTGCGCGGTGAAGCCCACGGCGTTACCGTGTATGACGATTTCGCTCACCACCCAACGGCCATTCTGGCGACGCTTGCCGCATTGCGTGGCAAAGTTGGCGGCACCGCGCGCATTCTGGCCGTGCTGGAACCGCGTTCGAACACCATGAAAATGGGCATCTGCAAAGACGATCTCGCACCGTCCTTAGGGCGTGCCGACGAGGTCTTCCTGCTGCAACCGCAGCATATTCCGTGGCAGGTGGCCGAAGTGGCAGACGCCTGCATTCAGCCGGCGCACTGGAGTGCGGACGTGGATGTCTTAGCGGATATGGTGGTGAAAGCCGCACAGCCTGGCGATCACATTCTGGTGATGAGCAACGGTGGGTTTGGTGGGATCCATCAGAAGCTGCTGGACGGTCTGGCGAAGAAAGCCGCGGCCGCAGAGTAAAAAAAGCCCGGTGGCGCTAGCGCTTACCGGGCCTACATTTTTTCGCACGACCTTGTAGGCCGGATAAGGCGTTTACGCCGCCATCCGGCGCAAACCCGCACAGATTACTCTTCGTTCTCAGACAGCTCGCGCAGATACTGGAAAATCAGGCGCGCAGACTTCGGCGGCTTATTCCCTTCTTTCTCTTTCTTCGCGTTGCGGATCAGCGATCGCAGCTGCTGGCGGTCGGCATTCGGCCACAGGTTCAGCACTTCAGGTACCGCGTCATCACCCTGCTCGATCAAACGATCGCGGATCTGCTCCAGCTTATGGAACAGCGCAACCTGCTGGTTGTGGCGGTTTTTCAGTTTGTCCAGCGCCTGACGGATCGGCTCCACGTCGCGCTGACGCAGCAGTTTCCCGATAAGCTGAAGCTGGCGGCGACGCCCTTCTTTCTTGATTTTCTGTGCCAGTTCAATGGCATCACGCAGATCCTGGTCGAGCGGGATCTTATCCAGCGCGTTTTTACCCAGTTCTACCATTTCTGCGCCAAGCTGTTTTAACTCTTCGGCGTCACGTTTAATTTCACTTTTACTGACCCAGATGATCTCATCATCTTCGTCTTCGATGTCATCACCGGGAACGTCGTCGAGCCAGTCTTCGGGCTGCTTAGTCATGTCAGGCTCCTTAAAAAAAGAGGCTAATGTTACCAGTTAAGACGCGCACTGAAAAACGGTTCTCTGTTAGACTTCACTTAACTCTCTCTTACAGTATGGCATTTGCGATGAAAGTAACCTCACAAGTTGAAGCGCAGCGTAAGATCCTGGAAGAAGCCGTCTCCACCGCGCTGACGCTCGCTTCAGGTAAATCAGATGGCGCCGAAGTGGCGGTCAGCAAAACCACCGGCATTAGCGTGAGCACCCGCTATGGCGAAGTGGAGAATGTAGAATTTAACAGCGATGGTGCGCTGGGGATCACGGTGTATCACCAGAATCGTAAAGGCAGCGCGTCGTCTACCGATCTGAGCCCGGATGCCATCGCCCGTACGGTGCAGGCGGCGCTGGATATCGCGCGTTACACCTCCCCGGACCCTTACGCTGGCGTGGCCGATAAAGAGCTGCTGGCGTTTGACGCGCCGGATCTCGATCTGTTCCATCCCGCGGAAGTGACGCCGGATGAAGCCATTGAGCTGGCCGCGCGAGCCGAGCAGGCCTCTTTGCAGGCTGACAAACGCATCACCAATACCGAAGGCGGCAGCTTTAACAGCCACTACGGCATTAAAGTGTTTGGTAACTCCCATGGCATGTTGCAGGGGTACTGCTCAACCCGCCACTCGCTTTCCAGCTGCGTCATCGCCGAAGAAAACGGCGATATGGAGCGTGATTATGCGTATACCATTGGCCGCGCGCTGGAAGATTTGCAGTCTCCGGAGTGGGTGGGAAAAGCGTGCGCCGAACGCACGCTGTCACGCCTTTCGCCGCGTAAACTCTCCACCATGAAGGCCCCGGTCATTTTTGCCAACGAAGTGGCAACCGGCCTGTTTGGTCATCTGGTGGGAGCGATTGCGGGCGGTTCGGTGTACCGTAAATCGACCTTCCTGCTCGACTCGCTGGGCAAGCAGATCCTGCCGGAATGGCTGACCATCGAAGAGCACCCACACCTGCTGAAAGGGCTGGCCTCTACGCCGTTCGACAGCGAAGGCGTGCGCACGGAACGTCGTGATATCGTGAAAGACGGCATTCTGACCCAGTGGCTGCTGACCAACTACTCCGCGCGTAAGCTGGGGCTGAAAAGCACCGGGCACGCGGGCGGCATTCATAACTGGCGCATTGCCGGACAGGGCCTGAATTTTGAACAGATGCTGAAAGAGATGGGCACCGGCCTGGTGGTCACCGAGCTGATGGGGCAGGGCGTGAGCGGTATCACCGGCGACTACTCTCGCGGCGCAGCGGGCTTCTGGGTCGAAAACGGTGAAATTCAGTATCCGGTGAGCGAAATCACCATCGCCGGCAACCTCAAGGACATGTGGCGCAATATTGTTACGGTCGGTAACGATATTGAAACACGCAGCAATATTCAGTGTGGTTCTGTATTACTGCCGGAGATGAAAATCGCCGGGCAATAATCCCCGTAAAAGCTTGATTAATAATAAAAAAAGGAAGTGAGCAATGCGTAAACACCTGTTAGCGATCGTCGCGGCTTCAACGCTGGTTCTTGGCTCGTCTGCGTTTGCTGCCGATCTCGAAGACAACATGGACATCCTCAGCGAAAACCTGAAGGTGGTGCAGAAAACGGACAATGCGGCGGACATGAAAGACGCATTGACTAAAATGCGTGAAGCCGCGCTGGATGCGCAAAAAGCGACGCCGCCGAAGCTGGAAAGCAAAGCGGCGGACAGCGCCGAGATGAAAGACTACCGCCACGGTTTTGACGTGCTGGTCGGCCAGATTGACGGCGCGCTGAAGCTGGCGAACGAAGGCAAAGTGAAAGAAGCCCAGGCGGCAGCCGATCAGTTTGTCGCGACCCGCAACACGTACCACAAAAAGTATCGTTAATTGGGTGCCTGAGCTGTACGTCCTCTCCCCGTATGCGGAGGCGCATTATGCGCCCCCGCATCGTTGCTCCCTACTTGCCGGAGCGACAATCCATCCGCGCTGTCACTTCAAGCGAGCCGTTACGAAAACGGATCTCGCACAGTGTTTTCCTCGTCACCAGCGTTAAGATGATTATTGTCAAAGAAATAATCATCAAAACCCCGATACTTGGGTTTCTGCGTTTCATGGATGCCTCCTTGCTTTAAAGCGGGCGAGGTAGCGAACTCCACGGTCCGACGTGTCGTTTCTAGCCCCCGCCCTGATTTTTTATCAGGCGGGGCTTTCCACTTTCCGTCCCATGCCTGAGACGGTCAGTCTCAAGCACCCGGCGCCACTCTAACGGATCCCCATAAGAAAACCTTATCCACGTCACATTTCTACGAGCCTGCTCGTAATCTTTTCCACTCCGCTTACCAGTCTAATACCGTGTAATAGCGTGATATTCATCACGTAAATCCAGCGATTAATCCATATTCACCGCATTTATGTGGCACAGATCACTGCCGCTGCTCGCCTTTCCACTTCGAAGTGGAAAACAACTCGCTACAAACAATTCCCCCTCGACGTTAGTTTTATTCCAGAGCCATTAACGGGGTAAGACGAGTGATTAACGGAGCGGTAATGAACGACGTTGGGGAACAGGCGGTGCAAACAGAACAGCTCGCGAACACCATGCTTCAGCAGGTCTACGCCCTGCTGGCCCGGCACAACATCATCCCCAACGCGGTACAGGAGCAGATGCTGACCTCCCACGTTCGCGCAATGGCGCACCGGTCCGTGACCGGCGAGCCGCTGCCGGAGGTTGAAGCGGAGCTGTTCGACGAAATTTCACCAGATTCAATGCAACTCGCCCGTGAAGTGGTAGCGCAGTTCGGCAACCTTCCTGATGAAGAGGCCTGGCTGCTCTCCGTTCACTTCGAAGTCGCGAAAGACAACCTTTAAGGAGCAACACATGGAACAGATTACAGTCGTGATTGGCGATCGCCTGGGTAAAGGTCAGAAAGTGGCTGCGGGTGTGGAAAAAGCCGGCGGACGCGCGGTTGTCGTACCGGGCATGGCAGCGGATATGAAGCTCGGTGACGTGATGAAAGCAGAAAACGCCACCTTCGGGATCTCGTTCTGCGGCAGCGGCGGCGCGGGCGCCATCACCGCTCAGACCAAATATGGCTACAAGGCCAAATACGGCATGCGCTCCGTGGATGAGGGTGTGACCGCCATCAACGAAGGCTGCAACGTGCTGGGCTTTGGCTTTATGGATAAAGAAGAGCTGGGCGAGCGTCTGGTACAGGCGTGGCAGAAGAAATACGGCGCGTAAGCATGAAAGAACAGTTCACAACCACGGTGAGAGTGAAGGGGAAGGGCGACGCCAAAGCGCGCGCCTTTGCCGACGCCCTCAACCACGTTCAGGCTGCGGTGATGAAAGCCTCACCGCATATCTTACTGCGTATTGAGCCACAGGATGTGCAGGTTGTTCAGGCGCAAGAAGCGGTGCGAAAAGAAGCGTTTCTGTTCTTCTTTTTGCGCCGGGAAAGACGCACCTACAGCGTGGAGCTGGATGTGACCGTCAACGTGACCGCCATCAATCTCGACCAGGTGGATTTCGTCACGCAACGCTGATTATTCATAAAAGGGCAGACTGATGTTCTTAATTATATTAATAAAATCGCTCATCATTGGCGGCCTGGTTGGCGTCGGTGTTGGCGCCGGGGCTGCACGCATGTTTCATGCGCCTACCACTCAGGGTATGGGCGCGTTTCGTACGTTGGGGGAACTGAACTCCTGCGAAGGGGATCCTGCGTCCCACTTCTCCTTTGGGTTAGGTTTCTTCTTTAACGCCTGGGCCTCTTCCGTGGCCGCAGGTGCCTTCACACAGGACGTTGACCACCGCATCATCCCGAACTGGGGTGCTGCTGCACTGATGATTAAAAACCGTAACGTCGGTGAAACGCTGCATGACCCGCGCAAAATGGCGATTGCCTGCGGCATCATCGGCATGATTGTTGTGACCTTCCTTAACCTGACCGCCTCCTCCGTTCCGGCAGCGCTTCAGGTGACCGCCGTGAAGGTGCTGGTACCGGCGGCGAACCTGCTGGTCAACACCGTGATGCCGGTGATCTTCTGGCTGGCGGCCATCGACGCGGGTAAAAAATCGGGCTTCTGGGCCACCATCTTTGGCGGCGCGGCACAGCTGATCATGGGTAACGCCGTACCGGGTCTGGTACTGGGTATTCTGATTGGTAAAGGTGTTGAAGAGAGTGGCTGGAACCACGTCACCAAAGTGATGATGGCGGCGATCGTTCTGCTCTTCGTGCTGAGCGGCTTCTTCCGCGGCTTCGACATGAAGATGATCGAATCCTTCCATCTGACCGTGCCGAACTGGCTCGACATGATCCACAACTCGCTCAGCGGTAAATAACAGGAGCCTCTAAATGGAACAGAATAAAGGTTTTTGGTATGCCGACTGGTCGTTCCCGATCTTCGTTGGCCTGCTCTCCTCCGGCGTCTTCGCCGGGACGCACATGTACTACCTCTACGGCATCGGCGCGTTTAACGAAGTGGCCTTCGTGGCGATGCTGAAAGCGGGAATCGATACCGGCGTCTACGGCGCGGTGGCGGCATTTGGCGCGAGCTTCCTGTTCGCCCGTATTATCGAAGGCTCGCTGGTGGGTATTCTCGATATCGGCGGGGCGATCCAGACCGGCGTGGGCCTCGGCGTTCCGGCGCTGCTGCTGGGCGCGGGGATCATGTTCCCGGTGACCAACTTCATTGCCGCGCTGATTACCGGCCTGGTGATTGGCCTGGCGATTGGCTACGTCATCATCCTGGCGCGTAAGTTCACCATCAACCAGAGCAACTCCACCTACGGTGCAGACGTGATGATGGGCGCGGGTAACGCCTCCGGCCGCTTCCTCGGGCCGTTGATTATCCTCAGCGCCATGACCGCTTCCATCCCGATCGGCGTCGGTTCCCTGGTAGGCGCACTGCTGTTCTACATCTGGCAGAAGCCGATTACCGGTGGCGCCATCCTCGGCGCAATGATTTTGGGCTGGCTGTTCCCGGTCGCCCTTTAATACCCGCGGGCGCTTCGGTGCCCGCTTTATCAGGAGATCCTCATGTTTGATTTACTCCTGCGCCGTGCGCGCCTCGCCGACGATACCCTGACCGATATCGCCATCCAGGACGGGAAGATTGTCGCGACAGGCGACATTGACGCTCCCGCCCGCAAAACGGTTGAGCTGAACGGCGACGTGTTCGTCAGCGCGGGCTGGATTGACTCCCACGTCCACTGCTACCCGAACTCCCCGATTTACCACGACGAGCCGGACAGCGTGGGCATTGCCACCGGCGTCACCACCGTGGTGGACGCGGGCAGCACCGGCGCCGACGACGTGGACGATTTTTACGCCATCACTCGCAAAGCCTCCACCGAGGTGTTTGCCCTGCTGAACATCTCCCGCGTGGGGCTGATCGCCCAGAACGAGCTGGCCAACATGGCGAACATTGACGCCGATGCGGTGAAGCAGGCGGTGACGCGCCACCCGGATTTTATCGTTGGCCTGAAGGCGCGCATGAGCAGCAGCGTGGTCGGTGAAAACGGCATCACCCCGCTGGAGCGCGCGAAAGCGATTCAGAAAGAGAACAGCGACCTGCCGCTGATGGTGCACATCGGCAACAACCCGCCGAACCTCGATGAGATTGCCGAACTGCTGAGCTCCGGCGACATCATCACCCACTGCTACAACGGCAAGCCTAACCGCATTCTGACGCCCTCCGGCGAGCTACGCGCCTCCATTACGTCTGCGCTGAAGCGCGGCGTGCGCCTGGACGTCGGTCACGGCACGGCGAGCTTCAGCTTTGAAGTGGCGAAGCGCGCCATTGCGATGGGCATTCTGCCGCATACCATCAGCTCGGATATTTACTGCCGCAACCGCATCAACGGCCCGGTCGGCTCGCTGGCGAGCGTGATGTCGAAATTCCTCGCCATCGGCATGTCATTGCCGCAGGTGATTGACTGTGTCACGGCCAACGCCGCCGTCGGCCTGCGCCTGACGCGCAAAGGCCGCATTCAGCCTGGCCTCGACGCCGATCTGACGCTGTTTACGCTCAAGCGCCAGCCGACGGTGCTGACGGATGCCGAAAACGACAGCCTACAGGCTGAATATATTCTGGTGCCGCTTGCCGCGATCCGCGCGGGCAAGGGCTACATGACCGAACAAGGGAGCACGGAACATGCCTTCGATTTATGAGAAGTACAACTTAAAGCAGGTTATCAACACCTCTGGCCGCATGACGGCGCTGGGTGTCTCCACGCCGCGCCCGGAAGTGGTGCAGGCGGCGATGGACGGCATGAATCACTATTTCGAGATGAAGGATCTGGTCAATAAAACCGGGGAATACATCGCGAAGCTGCTGGAGGTGGAAGGGGCGACGGTGGTCTCCTGCGCGTCGGCGGGCATTGCCCAGTCCGTGGCGGCGGTGCTGGTGAAAGACAGCGACTGGCTGCTGGAAAACCTGCACGTCACACCGATTGAAAACAACGAAATCGTCCTGCCGAAAGGCCACAACGTCAACTTTGGCGCGCCGGTGGGCACCATGGTGGCGCTGGGCGGCGGCAGGCTAGTGGAAGCGGGCTACGCCAACGAATGCTCTGCCGATCAGCTGGCGGCGGCGATCACTCCGCGCACGGCGGCTATCCTCTACATTAAATCGCACCACTGCGTGCAGAAAAGCATGCTCAGCGTCGAGCAGGCGGCGGTCGTGGCGCGTAAACACGACTTACCACTGATCGTTGACGCCGCGGCGGAAGAAGATCTGCATACCTATTACCGATCCGGCGCCGATCTGGTGATCTACAGCGGCGCGAAGGCGATTGAAGGGCCAACCAGCGGCCTGGTGATCGGCAAGACCCAGTACGTTGAGTGGGTGAAGCGCCAGACGGCGGGCATTGGCCGCGCGATGAAGGTGGGCAAAGAGGGCATTCTTGGCCTGACCTGCGCCATCGAACACTACCTGACGGCGACCAAAGAGAGCGGGGCCGAGATGGTGGCGAAGATGACGCCGTTTATCGACGCGTTGAACACCCTGAACGGCGTGACCGCGCGCGTGGTCTGGGACAGCGCCGGGCGTGACATCGCCCGCACCGAGATTAAGTTTGACGAAGCCACCACCGGCGTCGGCACCGGTGAACTGGTGAACGCGCTGAAACAGGGCGAATACGCCATTTACTTCCGTGGCTATAAGGCCAACGAAGGGATTATCGAGGCGGACGTGCGCAGCGTGAATGCTGACCAGCTGAACATCGTGTACCGCCGCATTAGCGAAGTATTAGGACAGGAGAAAAACGCATGAAACTGACCCCCAACTTTTACCGTGACCGCGTCTGCCTGAACGTGCTGGCAGGCTCAAAGGCCAACGCCAGCGCCATTTACGAGGCGGCGGAAGGTCATGTGCTGGTGGGCGTGCTCTCCAAAAATTACCCGGACGTGGCGAGCGCGGTTGCGGACATGCGCGAATACGCAGCCCTGATTGATAATGCGCTCTCCGTGGGGCTGGGCGCGGGCGACCCGAACCAGTCAGCGATGGTGAGTGAAATCTCCCGCCAGGTGCAGCCGCAGCACGTTAACCAGGTCTTTACCGGCGTGGCCACCAGCCGCGCGCTGCTGGGGCAGAATGAGTCCGTGGTCAACGGTCTGGTCTCCCCGACCGGCACCGTCGGGATGGTGAAAATCTCCACCGGCCCGCTGAGCAGCAACGCGCCTGACGGCATCGTACCGGTTGAAACCGCTATCGCCCTGCTGAAAGATTTCGGCGGCAGCTCCATCAAGTACTTCCCGATGGGCGGCCTGAAATGCCGTGACGAATACCAGGCGGTGGCGGAAGCCTGCGCCCGTCACGACTTCTGGCTGGAGCCGACCGGGGGAATCGATCTGGAGAACTTCGAGGCGATCTTGCAGATCGCCCTGGATGCGGGCGTGAGCAAAATCATCCCGCATATCTACAGCTCGATTATCGATAAAGCCAGCGGTGATACGCGTCCGGAAGATGTGCGCACGCTGCTGGCGATGACGAAGAAGCTGGTTAAGTAGAACCTGCCCCTCACCCTAACCCTCTCCCACCGGGAGAGGGAACCTTTACCCCCTCTCCCTTTGGGAGAGGGCTGGGGTGAGGGGAAACAAACCGCACACACCCGAAGGAGCCACCATGCACACCCGTACCCTGCTCGTCGCTTCACTCTCTTTACTTGCTACCGCCGCAGTCGCCCAGACGCAATACGCCTGGGTGGGCACCTACAACCCCAACGGTGAAGGGCTGTACCGCTTTACCGTCGATCCGCAAACCGGTGCGCTGAACGATAAAACACTGGTGAGCAAACTGCCGAACGCCGCGCAGTTAACCGTCTCACACGACGGCAAAACGCTGTATCTGGCAAGCGAAGTGGAGCAGGGCGTGGTGCAGGCGCTGCGCATCGGCAATAACGGTGCGCTGAGCGAGCTGAATCAGGTGTCCTCCGGCGGCGCGGGGCCGGTGTATCTTTCCCTGACGCCGAACGGCAAACATCTGCTGGTGGCAAACTACGTCAGCGGAACTGTCGCGGTGCTGCCCGTTAACGCAGACGGCAGCCTGGGCGATGCAACGGACACCCATCAGGACAAAGGCGAACCGGGCGCGGCGAAGCCGGAAGTTGCCGTCGAGGGCAGTTTCGCCATCAGCGATCATAACGGCCCGCATGCGCACATGATCGCCGCCGATCCGAGCGGGAAATACGTTTTTTCCACCGATCTGGGGCTGGATCGCATCTATCAGTACCGTTTTGACGATCAAACCGGGAAGCTGACTCCGAACGATCCGCCGTTTATCAGCGCCTCCTCAAAAGGGGCCGGGCCGCGCCACTTCGTCTTTACGCCGAAAGGCGATGCCCTGTGGCTGATTAACGAAGAGGCGTCTACGCTCACCCATTATGCGCTGGACAGTAATGGCAGGCTGAAAGAGGGTAAAACGGTTTCAGCTCTGCCGGACGGTTATAAAGGCACCAGTTTTGCTGCCGGGCTGGCGCTAAGCGCCGACGGGAAACAGCTGTATGTCGCTAACCGTTTGCATAACAGCATCGGGCACTTTACCGTAACGGCAGAGGGTACGCTGACGCATCAGGATGATGTCTGGACGCGCGGCGACTATCCGCGCACCCTGACGCTCGATAAGCAGGGTCGCTGGCTGTACGTCATGAACCAGCGCAGCGACAATATTACCCGTTTCCGCGTGGCGCCGGACGGCAAGCTGAGCGCCGAGCCAGACTATACCCCGGTCGGCAGCCCATCCCAGATGGTCATTTCACCCTGAGCAGTAAGAGGACAACGACGTGCGATTTCCGAACCAACGTTTAGCGCAACTTTTCGATCTGTTGCAAAACGAGACGCTGCCACAGGATGAGCTGGCGCAGCGGCTGTCGGTCTCCACGCGAACCGTCCGGGCGGATATCACCGCCCTGAACGCGCTGCTGGCCAGCCACGGCGCGCAGTTCATTTTGAGCCGGGGCAACGGCTATCAGCTCAAAATTAATGATGTGGTGCGCTATCAACAATTGCAGGCGTCCCACCCGCGCGCGCTGCGTATTCCGCGAACCGGACCGGAGCGCGTGCACTATCTGGTGGTGCGTTTTCTGACGTCAGCCTTTTCCCTCAAGCTGGAGGATCTGGCCGATGAGTGGTTCGTCAGCCGGGCCACGTTGCAGAGCGACATGGTGGAAGTGCGTGAGTGGTTTCACCGTTACAACCTGACGCTGGAAACCCGCCCGCGCCACGGGATGAAGCTGTTTGGCAGCGAGATGGCGATCCGCGCCTGCCTGACCGACCTTCTGTGGGAGCTGGCGCAGCAGGACAGCCTGAACCCGCTGGTGACCGACGTGGCGCTGAATGCGGGGGTGGCGGAAAAGATGGTGCCGGTGCTGCACGATGCGCTGACGCGCCATCACATTCGCCTGACCGATGAAGGCGAGCTGTTCCTGCGCCTGTACTGCGCGGTGTCGGTGCGGCGTATCAGCGAGGGGTATCCGCTGCCGGAATTCCACGCGGAGGACGTGGAAGAGAACGTGCGTGAGGCGGCGAAAGATATCGCGGTGGCTATCCAGGAGCTGGCGGGCAAAGCGCTTTCGCCGTCAGAAGAGAGCTGGCTGTGCGTGCACATTGCGGCGCGGCAGATCCAGGAGATCGCCCCCAGCGCGATTAACGCCGACGACGATGAAGCGCTGGTTAACTACATTCTGCGCTACATCAACACCCACTATAACTACAACCTGCTGAGCGATGAGCAACTGCATGCAGATCTGCTCACGCACATCAAAACCATGATTACCCGCGTGCGGTATCAAATCATGATCCCCAATCCGCTGCTGGATAACATCAAGCAGCACTACCCGATGGCGTGGGATATGACCCTCGCGGCGGTGTCGAGCTGGGGCAAATACACCCCGTATGTGATCAGCGAAAACGAAATTGGTTTTCTGGTGCTGCATATCGGCGTCGGGCTGGAGCGCCATTACAATATCGGCTACCAGCGCCAGCCGCGGGTGCTGCTGGTGTGCGACGCCGGTAACGCGATGGTGCGCATGATCGAGGCGGTACTTCAGCGTAAATATCCGCAGATTGAGGTGACGCGCACGCTCACCCTTCGTGAGTACGAGCTTGCCGATGCCATTGGCGAAGACTTCGTGATCTCCACCGCCCGCGTGAGCGAAAAATCCAAACCGGTGGTGATGATCGCCCCGTTCCCGACCGATTATCAGTTGGAGCAGATCGGCAAGCTGGTGCTGGTGGATCGCACCCGCCCGTGGATGCTGGAAAAATACTTCGACGCGGCCCATTTCCGCATTCTCGACAAGCCTGTCGACCAGCAAACGCTGTTCCGCGAACTGTGCGGGCAGCTTGAAGGGGAAGGTTTTGTCGGCGCGGAGTTTCTGGAATCGGTTATCGAGCGTGAAGCCATTGTCAGCACCATGCTCGGCGACGGCATCGCGCTGCCGCACTCCCTCGGGCTGCTGGCGCAAAAAACGGTGGTCTACACCGTGCTGGCGCCGCAGGGCATTCAGTGGGGAGATGAAACCGCCCATGTCATCTTCCTGCTCGCCATCAGCAAAAGCGAGTACGAAGAGGCAATGGCGATTTACGACATCTTTGTCACCTTCCTGCGTGAACGCGCGATGGCGCGCCTGTGCCAGTGCGAGAATTTTGCGGCGTTTAAGGCTGAGGCGATGGAGAGTTTGAGTCGGTTTTGACGTTCAGGCGGACAGAGGATATCCGCCTTCATTCAACGCAGATGATGCACAACCTGGTTGCTGCTGCCGCGCCAGATAAGCATAGGATCTTTTAGATCCTGCACGAACTTGCCGTCGACCAGGACGTTAATCAGATCCACCACTTCCATCTGCTGCGCATTCAGTTCATCCAGCTTATAGCCCGTCCAGACCCAGATGTCTTTTCCTGCGCACTCGCGGCGGATGCGTTTTACCAGCTTCAGGATCTCCGGCACGTTTTGCGGATGGAGCGGGTCGCCGCCGGAGAGCGAGATCCCCTGGCGTTTGATGCGCGTGTCGTTCAGGTCGTTGATGATGCGGTCTTCCATCTCAGCGGTAAACGGCATACCCGAGTTCAGGCGCCAGGTGCTTTTGTTGTAGCAGCCGGGGCACTCGTGAACGCAGCCTGATACAAACAGGGTACAGCGGGTGCCGGGGCCGTTGACGATGTCGACGGGGTAGTACTGGTGATAGTTCATCGCGAATAACCACGCCGGGTGGCGCTGCGCTTACCCGGCCTACAAAAGAGAGCGGTCCGTAGGCCCGGTAAGCGCAGCGCCACCGGGCATTAACGTGGCAGCGGATTACCCGATCTGCCCATTCCCCAGATGTTTCACCCTGCGCTTCACCTCTTCCTGCTTCCCGGCGTTAAACGGACGGGCATCCGGGCTGCCGAGGTAGCCGCACACGCGGCGGGTCACGGAGACGCGGGCTGCATCGTGGTTACCGCATTTCGGGCAGGTGAAGCCTTTGCTGGTGCACTCGAACTCACCGGTAAAGCCGCACTCGTAGCACTCGTCAATTGGCGTGTTGGTTCCGTAGTACGGCACGTGCTGATAGCTGTAATCCCACACGTCTTCCAGCGCCTTCAGGTTGTGCTGAATGTTCGGGTACTCGCCGTAGCAGATAAAACCGCCGTTCGCGATGGGCGGATAGGCCGCTTCAAAGTCGATCTTGTCGTACGGGTTCACCTTCTTCTCCACATCGAGGTGGAAGCTGTTGGTGTAGTAACCTTTGTCGGTCACGCCTTCCACGATGCCGAACTCGGCGGTGTCCAGACGGCAGAAGCGATCGCAGAGGTTTTCGCTCGGCGTGCTGTACAGGCTGAAACCGTAGCCAGTTTCCTCTTTCCACTGGTCTACCGCATCGCGCAGGCGCTGCACAATCGCGATACCTTTCTCACGCAGGGCGTCGTTGTCATAGATGTGCTTGTCGCCAAACAGCGCGTTAATCGTTTCGTGAATGCCGATATAGCCAAGAGAGATCGACGCGCGACCGTTTTTGAAGATCTCCGACACATCATCGTCCGCCTTCAGGCGCACGCCGCAGGCTCCTTCCATATAGAGAATTGGCGCGACGCGGGCTTTCACCCCTTCAAGACGGGCGATGCGGGTCATCAGCGCCTTACGTGCCAGCTGTAAACGTTCATCCAGCAGCGTCCAGAAGGCCGCTTCATTCCCTTTAGCTTCCAGCGCGATGCGCGGCAGGTTCAGGCTGATGACGCCCAGGTTGTTGCGCCCGTCGTGGATCTGCTCGCCGTTCTCATCTTCGTACACGCCGAGGAAGCTGCGGCAGCCCATTGGCGTTTTAAACGAACCGGTGACTTTCACCACCTGGTCGTAGTTGAGGATGTCCGGGTACATACGCTTGCTCGCGCACTCCAGCGCCAGCTGCTTGATGTCATAGTTCGGATCGCCAAACTTATGGTTCAGGCCGTCGCGAATGGCGAACACCAGTTTCGGGAACACCGCCGTTTTACGGTTTTTACCGAGGCCGGAGATGCGGTTGCGCAGAATAGACTGCTGGATCAGGCGTGATTCCCAGCTGGTGCCGAGGCCAAACCCGAAGGTCACAAACGGCGTCTGGCCGTTGGCGGTGTGCAGCGTGTTTACCTCATATTCCAGCGACTGGAACGCGTCGTAGCACTCTTTCTCGGTGCGGGAACGGGCGTAACCGTCGGCATCCGGGATCTGCCACTCTTCCGCCGTTTTACGGTGTTTGTTGAAGCTCTCGGCCACGAACGGGGCCAGCACTTCATCGATGCGGTTAATGGTGGTGCCGCCATAGATGTGGCTTGCCACCTGGGCGATGATCTGCGCCGTGACCGCCGTCGCAGTGGAGATGGATTTCGGCGGCTCAATCTCGGCGTTACCCATTTTAAAACCGTGGGTCAGCATGCCTTTCAGGTCGATCAGCATGCAGTTAAACATCGGGAAGAACGGCGAGTAGTCGAGATCGTGATAGTGGATCTCACCGCGCTCGTGCGCAGACACCACGTCGCGCGGCAGCAGGTGCTGGCGGGCATAGTGCTTGGCGACGATACCGGCCAGCAGGTCGCGCTGGGTTGGGATCACTTTGCTGTCTTTGTTGGCATTTTCATTGAGCAGCGACGAGTTGGTTTGCTCTACCAGGCCGCGGATCTCCTGGTTCAGGCGACCGCGTTTCTCACGCTGGACGTCACGGTCGTGACGATACTCAATGTAGGCGCGCGCCAGCTGCTTGTACGGACCAGACATCAGCTGGTTTTCAACCGCGGTCTGGATCTCGTTGATATCCACCTGGCTGCGTTCATGCATCTGGCTGCTAACGACTTCTGCGACGGTGGCGCAGTAATCTGCGTCATCGACTCCCGCTGCTTTAGCTGCACGCAGAATGGCTTCTTTGATGCGCTCTGATTTAAACGGCACTTTACAGCCATCACGTTTCATCACATGCGGTGTCATGATCACTCCATTTTAAAAACAGGTTATCCACAAAGGTGGAGAAGTATTCACCGGACGTATTCCTCGCCGCGGCAAAGACTTCCCGCGTGCCCAGCTCGTGTTATCCACAATTCCGGCCAGCGTTCGCGCCGTCTTGTTGTTGGAATAGTAGACGATAAATACAAGATGTTGGGTCGGCGTGCATTTTAAGTGCTACATATAGTGATTTGCATCAAACAAGTTTGCGATTTTTTTGATGCAGAACAAAGTAAAAAGACGAGAGTACAAACGGCGGGCGCTGGGGCAATTGTAAAGACTCGAAGGAAAAATCTGATTAATTATTCAACAAAAACAAGCGCTCAGCAGAGCCTGTGCTGAGCGCTGCTCGATTAACTCACCCCGCAGGCCCAGCTCAACCCTGCCTGCAAAAAGGCTACGGTAACGATGCAGCCCAGTACCAACGGGATGAGAGGAGAGCTTTCGGGGGCATCGTCCTGTTTTTGAGAACCTTCATTACTCAGCGCAGACATCGCCTCTTCCCGCGTACGCGCCGCCAGCAATTGCTCACGCACCCGCTCATCCGTGAGTCTGCTGGTCAGCGTCGTCAGCAGGTGCATATGCGTACTGCCTGCTTCCGCTGGCGGAATGGCGAGCAGGAAAACCATCCTCACCTCTTCATCACCCTCCAGCCCCGGCCAGCATATCGGATCGTCAAAGAGCGCCAGACAAAATGCCGCCTGTTGCACTGCCTCGGTTTTACCGTGCGGGACGGCGAGCGCTTCACCCAGCGCGGTAGGGCCTTCACTTTCGCGTTGTAAAACGCTTTCGATAAATGCCTCTCGATCGTTGATGACATTCCGCCTGGCGAGCGGCTCGGTGAGCCAACGGATCACTGCTTCCGGCGTACGTTGGGGCGGGTTGATAAACACCAGATCGGGATGCGTCAATGCCAGCAAGTTCATATTAAGCCTCAATCAAAAAATCGCAGGTTGCGGAGGGGAGGATCGCCGTTACCGGTTGCATCGGCTCTTCCAGATAGTTGATCTGCCGTAACACTGCCAGACTTTCCGGGACGGGAGCCGGTTGTGTCCCGGCGTTAAATACGCGTAAGACGGTGCCATGCAGCAGCTGCGCATGGGGCAGAGCGGAAAGGATGAGCGGCTCCGGCAGGGTCAGTAGCGAGAATTGTGCCGGAAGCCTGCGCTCGGGCAGACGCAACGAAAAGCGCTCAAGACGGTGATCGAGCGTGTGTAGCGTTTGCCGTTGGTAGGTGAAGGGCTGTCCAGCCGCCTGATTTTCCAGCTGGCGCAGCGTGAGGTGGTCGGCGTTGTCGGCCAGCGCGACGGTGAATGAAAAGCGCAACGGTTTCAGCAACTGGGCATCAGGAGTCTCAACCACCGTATTATTGATGCCGGAGGCCCGACCCGGTCGCCATTCGAGATCGCTGCGTCCGAGCACGCCCGTCGATTTAAACATCGTCAGGGCAATAGCAGCGGGTTCGCTGCCGATAATCTGAAATTCTTTCATGCCACGGCTAGTCACAACCAGCGCTTTACCCGGTTCCGTGACAGCGATAATGCCCTCGCTGGTTTCGATATCCACGGGCTTCTCGCGATAGCGTTCTTGCCAGTGTTCACCGTCATATCCCGTTTCGCGCTGGATGATTGCGAAGGGCTGTGAGGCGATAGCGTGACGGGTGTGAACATCGCTGCTGATCAGTAAACGTAGCCGGTGATCGCAGTGGCTGTTTTCCAGCGAAGCCTCGACATACAGATTCGGATCGTCGTGGCGTAATTCGCAGACCAGACGAATGGATAACGGCGTTCGGGCCGTATCCTGACGGCTGGCGAGATCCTGCGGAAGACGCATTGTGGCCTCGACGGTCAGCTTTTCGACAAGCGGCGTTTTTACGCCGTCGACGAGCGTAAAATGCGAACAGCGCGTCGGCGCGTCGCCCGCAAGCGGTGAGAAATCGTAGCTGTCGCCCGCGTCAGCGCAGTCTTCGAGAGTAAAGAAAGAGGGGATGCGTCTGCCGCTGCGTTTGTCTTCCAGAGAAAGCGTTCCGGCATCCAGCGACAGTCGATAATGCGCATTCTCAATCTCGCTGCCCTTTATCTTTTCAGACGCCCGGAAAGGCGCAGGGTCTTCTTCAACGTTAACGGTGAGATAGCCGATCGGCGGCAGAACCGGTGTCTTTACCGCAACGTGCCAGCGGTAATAAGGGAAAAGGGTCGTCTCGCACTCGCCCTTGGCGGTAAGCGAGATCGCCGTTCCTCCGGGCAGAATGTCTCTTTCCAGGACGTCGAAAGGGATGGGCTGCCCCTGATACGTCAGGGCGATATTATCCGCCCGGCTATACAGGGTGGTTATCACCACGCGCTGCGTTGGGGTAGCCAGCGGGTTAAAGATCAGCAGGTCGCCATCCTGAGCACAGGCGGCGGCCAGGGTTTTCACCACCAGATTCCACAGGCTATGGCACAGCTGTTCGGTTTGTTCCAGTCGATGCAGAATGTCGCGGTTGGTGGCATCGCTATTACAGCCGCCAATGGAATCGTGGGCATGGTTTCGCAACAGCTTTTTCCAGAGGGTGTCGACTACCGCGAGGTTGACCGGAATCCCCTGGTGACGCGCCATTGCGATTGTCGGCTCCAGCTGTCGCAGGATGAACTGTTCAACCTCATCGTTTTTCTTTTTGATGTCGTAGCGCACGGAGCCGATCGTTTTATGGATGCGGGTGTAGCGCGGCGATTTCAGCTCTCCTTCCAGGAGCTCAAACTGTTCACGCTGCGCGCGAAGGGTTTCTACATAACGCTCCAGAGAGCTGATGAAGTAACGGTCCTGATCCGGGGACTGTGCGCTGGCGACCTCCAGGATTTTCGGCAGCGCCGGGTCGATGCTGACCTGATCGCCGCCGCAGGGCAGGAGCAGGTCGTTTAGACCGGCCCGTGAACGCAAAAGTGTGGTCATCGGGTAGATTTTTCCCCGGAGATGGGAGGCTTCCGAACGCATGTTTTTAGCCGCGCCATAACCGAGCGCCATTGCACAGGCGATGACGGTCGCACCTGAGGGTGCGCGCCAGAGGAACTGGCTGCTTTTGGCGTGCCTGTCGTGATCGATACCGCGCCAGAAGACGATATTGTCGATATTGCAGCCCTGCAAGATCGTGGGCATTTGCGCATTGTGGCCAAAGGTATCCGGAAGATACCCAACCTGCATCGCATGCCCCAGCGTCCGGGCAGAAAAAATGCCGTACTTCAGGTTGCGGATAATCGATTCGCCATGCACGTTGTAGGTGTCCGTCTGGGTATACCATGGCCCTACGAAGATCCTTTTTTCTCTGACCAGCTTTTCCAGCCTGGCGCGATACTCAGGATTGATGGCGAGAAAGTCCTCCACTACCGCCATCTGTCCGTCAAGGTGATAGCAGGTGTAAGCGGAGTCCTGCTCCAGCGTGTTGATGACGTCCGCAAAATTATATGACGCCAGCACCATGCTGTCCTGACGGGTGAAATACCACTCCTGATCCCAGTGCGTATGGGCAATGACGTGGATCTGATTCATGACGTTCCCCTTATCTGGCGTTCTTTGGGCTGACATAGAGCACGCCCAGGGCGCAAATCAGTGCGCCAATAAAGACGCTCGCCAGGTAGCCCGCCACGTTGGTTGCCAGCGGCCAGCCCCAGACGGCTGGCAGAGGCAGCGTCTGCTTCACGCCAAGGGTAATGGCGACCAGCGCGCCGGCGACGGCACCGGTCATGAACACCGGGATCAGACGTGGGTTTTTCAGGATGAACGGGATCGCGCCTTCGGAGATCCCAATCACGCCCAGCAACAACGAGGTGCTACCGACGGTTTTCTCTTCCTGGCTAAAGACATCCGGTAATCCAAAGCGGCCGTTGAGGAACGCAGCAAAGCCGACGCCAATGGAGGGGATCACGATGGAGAGTTCGCGGGCGGTTAAATCAAACGTCTCGCTCATGCCATTCAGGCCGAGCGCGACCGAGCCTGCCGCCTTGTTGACCGGACCGCCCAGGTCGAACGCGGTGCCCGCGGCAATCATCGCGGAATAGAACCCGCGCCCGGTGTCACCTGCCGAGGTAAAAAAGACCACCATCAGCTGGTTAAGCGAGCCAAAAATCGGGTTAATCAAATATTCCATGACCATCACCAGCGTAATGCCGGTGATCAGCGGGACGAGCAGCATGGTTTTAATGGTGGTGAGCTGCTGGCGGACGTGAATCGAATCATTGAGCCAGCGCACCAGATAGCCCACAAAAAAGCCGATACCAATGGCGCCGAAAAAGCCGGATGGCATAAAGCCTTCGATATCAAAGAAGCGCTTATAGACTTCGTCTGACATGATGCCGCCAATAAGACCGGGGATGAGTGCCGGTTTACCGGCAATGGAAAACGCCAGATACATCGCAAAAACGGGATACATGAACTTAATGGTCATAAAGCCCACTTTATCCAGCACGCTGAACGGCGAATGTTCGATGTTAATAAACTGCCCGGTTATTTTGGCCGTCGCCATCATCAGCCCGCCCATCACCACCACCGGCAGCATATAGCTGATGGCCGCCATAATATGGCCAATAAAAATCTGGTAAGCCGAACGCTGAAGATCGTCTTCTTGTGCGACAGTGGTGACGTTTTTTTCCTTTGCCAGCGCCTGACGCAGATAGCGATCGGTATGTTTGATCAGCTCTTGTGTGCGGGTTTGAAGGTGAGGAATGTTTTCAAAACGCTCGGCATCCTGAATGGGAACGTCGGTTGCCAGAATAATGGCCGTGGCGGAGGCGATATCCTGTTTTGTTAAGCGGTTTTTAACGCCGTCGCTGCCCTGCGTTTCGACCTTTACCTCGATATTGTGCTCGTTAGCCCATGCAATAATTTTATTCGCCGCCATAAAGGTGTGTGCGATACCTGTCGGGCAGGCCGTTACCGCGACAACTTTTTGTTTCGTCATTGTCATAATTCCCTGGATGTGAAAACAGGGGAAGTATAAAGAGAACCTAAAACAGTTTTTAATGTTTGCTAATACTAATTACGTATCGTGATACGCGTAAATGCAATGTGTGAAGCGCCTTCCAGAGACTATTTCTCTGTTGTGTTAATATCATCTCGGGATTAAACGGGGCGTAATAGATGAATTCATTCCAGGGAAGTGAACGTTTGATATTTGAATACATTCAGCATCATGCGTGTAATATTTCTAATATATCGGCAAAAGAGATTGCCCGTGATACCTTTACCACGACAACATCCGTTAATCGTGTATGTAAAAAAATGGGCTATAAAAGCTATACCGAGCTTCGGTACCGTTTTTTACGCGACCATTTTACACCTGCACCTGCTACACCCGACGTGGGGCCGCAGCCGGATGATATTGTGACAGACGTGTCCAGGTTGCTTACGCATTCCAGCCATATCTATCTTTACGCACGGGGAGCCTCGCTCACCAGCCTCAACTACCTGTCGCGCTTTTTGTCGCTGGCGAGCCTGCCGCACCTTATTTTGAATGACATGCACCAGTTGACACGCGTATCGAAGGGGACGCTGGTGTTGATCAGTAAATCCGGGGAGACGCAGTCGCTGATTGAAATGGCGCGTAACGCGCTGCGCAAAGGGTTGAAGATTATTGCGATTACCCGTCAGGGGTCGACACTGGCGTCGATCTCAACGCTATGCTGGCCGTTACCAATCGACATTAATGCGGTTTCGCTGTATCAGCGGGAAGGGCAGCTTGAACTGTTAAGCGCCGTGGACCGTATCGGCTGTAGGCTGCTACAGCACGATACGGTGTAGTCAGGCCGTCAGAGCTGCTTCACTATTCCCAGACGTACGGCATAATCATTTTCATGGTTGCCGTCATTATTGATGTATGTTTTATCCAGTGAAACCAGTTCGACGTATGGCGTCCAGCCATCGTCGAGCTTGTAGTTGAACGCGACGGTATGCTCCCAGTAGGTGTCATCCCCGGTTCCCTGATCGACGTTATCCTGCCAGCGGAAGCGCGGGTTATAGGACATACCGAATTTGCCGATGTTATACGCGAACCAAATGTCGAACTGGTGTGACTGGCGGCGAGTATAACCGCTGCCGTCGAGTTCTTTATCGCTGTGCGCGTCATTGACGGTGTTATAGCGGTAACGGGCGGAGAGATTCAGACCGTTATCGAAGGCTTTCCAGCCCTGAATGAAGGGGCGGTAATGCGTATTGCTGGCGGTGAAAACCGTCACCATGCCAGGCGCAACGGCGAAACCATTTCCCAGATCAAAACGCCAGCGCGTTTCGATTTCCTGTGCCGCTTCCGTTAACCCCTTGTCGTCGGGATTATATCTGTCGGTATCACCAAAAAACGTATCATTATGGTTTTGTGCGGCTTCAACGGAGAAGTAAAAACCGTTATTCGCCTGATGCATGACCTTAATGCGTGAATCATTTACGTCTGAGCGCGTATTATGACCAAAGCGAAGGTCGACGGACGTATTCCCGCACCATCCCTGTGTGCTCAATAATAATGCGCTAATACACGTTGCTTTAATAATTATCTTTTTCATAATATCCTGCCGAGGTTATTTAATTGGCAGGCTATTTTTATTTTGAGTGCGCCATATTGTAAAAGTTATCGTCGTACATTTAGCGTATCGCTAAACATAAAAAAAGAGATACAGCATGCTGTATCTCCTGAGGTTTATTCCTGCACCCACCAGATAGCTTCAAACGGGCGCAATAGCAACGTATCGGGTCGGAAGGGAACCTCTTCATAGTTGCTGAGTGCCACCCGCCATGCTCCCTCTACGGGGGCGGGCTGCCACTGCTGGCGCGCGTGGCTCAGGTTCGCCACCACCATCAGCGTTTGTCCCTGCCACTGGCGGCGGTAGCACCACAGGGAAGGGTGATCCGGAAGCAAATCTTCATAGTCTCCCCACGTCAGTACCGACAAGGTTTTGCGCAGGCGAATCAGCGACTGATAGGTGTAAAACACCGAATCGGGGTCGTCCAGCGCCGCGCGGGCGTTCACGGTTTCGTAGTTGTCGCAGACGCCAATCCACGGCTCGGCCTCGGTAAAGCCCGCATTATGCGAGGCGTCCCACTGCATCGGCGTGCGGCCATTATCGCGTGACTTACTCGCCAGAATCACCAGTAGTTCATCCGTATCGCGACCGTTAGCCCGTTGTTCGGCGAACATGTTCAGGCTTTCCACGTCGCGGTAGTCGGTGATACGGCTGAAATGCGGGTTGGTCATACCCAGTTCTTCACCCTGGTAGATATACGGCGTGCCCTGCATCCCGTGCAGCACCATGCCGAGCATTTTCGCTGCCGCCACGCGGTGTTCCCCTTCGTCACCAAAGCGCGACACGATGCGCGGCTGGTCATGGTTACACCAGAACAGCGCGTTCCAGGCTTTGTTGTGCATCCCCTGCTGCCAGTGGCGGAAAAGGGTTTTTAGCGCCACAAAGTCCGGCTTCGCCTTCGTCCATTTTTCGCCGCCGGGGTAGTCTACCTTGAGGTGGTGGAAGTTAAAGGTCATCGACAGCTCGCGGCCGTCAAGAGACGCGTACTGTTGGCAGTTCTCCAGCGAGGTGGAGGACATCTCGCCCACCGTCATCAGATTACGCGGCGTAAAGACGTCGCGGCTCATCTCCTGGAGATATTCGTGGATGCGCGGCCCGTCAGTGTAGAAGCGGCGACCGTCGCCGAGGGTATCGTCCGGGAAATCCTGATCTTTTGAAATCAGGTTAATCACGTCCAGACGCAAGCCGTCCACGCCGCGATCGGCCCAGAACTCGCACACTTTTTTCAGCTCGGCGCGCACCGCCGGGTTTTCCCAGTTGAGATCCGCCTGCTCCGGTGCGAACAGGTGCAGATAATACTGCTCGCTTTCGGCGTGCCAGCGCCAGGCGTTGCCGCCAAATTTGGAGCGCCAGTTGTTGGGAAGCGTATCCGGCGTACCGTCGCGCCAGATATAGAACTGGCGGTACGGACTCGCTTTATCCAGCGACTCACGGAACCAGGCGTGCTGCGTGGACGTGTGGTTAAAGACCATATCCAGCACGATGCGGATGCCGCGTTCATGCGCCCGGGCAACCAGCTCGTCAAAGTCGTCCAGCGTGCCGTAGGTCGGATCGATGGCAGTGTAGTTCGCCACGTCGTAACCGTTATCCACCTGCGGGGAGATATAAAACGGCGTCAGCCAGATGGCGTCAATGCCGAGGGTTTTCAGGTAGTCCAGGCGCTGCGTTACGCCGCGCAGATCGCCCGTGCCGCTGCCGGTGGTGTCCTGGAAACTCTTTGGGTAAATCTGATAGATGACGCCGTTCTGCCACCAGTGAGGAAGGGTATTCATAGTACGTTCCTGCAAATGCGAAGGGGCGCAACTGCGCCCCGAAAGAGAGAATTAAACAATCTGCAACGTGCCCTGACGGAACTTACGCTGGTAAACCACAGTAGTCAGCGCCATTGGGATGATAATCGCCACCGCCATCGCCAGCGCAAATACCTGCCAGAACGCGGGCTGAATGGAGAGGATACCCGGCAGGCCGCCGACGCCAATCCCGTTCGCCATCACGCTGTTCAGGCCGCACAGCAAGCCCGCCAGGCCGGAGCCGATCATCGCGCAGAGCATCGGGAAGCGGTATTTCAGGTTGATACCGTACATCGCCGGTTCAGTGACGCCGAGGTAAGCGGAGATGGCAGCCGGAACGGAGATCTCTCGCTCGTTGTGCTTACGGCTGACGATGATGATGCCGGTTACCGCCGAGGCCTGCGCAATGTTAGACAGGGCGATGATCGGCCAGACAGGCGTACCGCCGAGGCTCTGGATCATCTGCATATCAATCGCCAGCGTGGTCTGGTGCACGCCGGTGATCACCAGCGGAGCGTAGAGGAAGCCAAACAGCGCGGCACCGATTGGCGCGAAGCTGCCGGTCATCAGGTGACGGACCGCGAAGGCCACGCCGTCGCCAATCATGCGGCCAAACGGACCGATAAAGGCGTGCGCCAGGAACACCGCCAGGATCAGCGAGCAGACCGGGACCACAACCAGATAGAGGTAATCCGGCACGATGCGCTTCAGGCGCGTCTCAATAAAGCCCAGCGCCAGGCCCGCCAGCAATGCCGGGATCACCTGCGCCTGATAGCCCACTTTGGCGATGGTAAACAGGCCAAAGTTCCACACCTCTGGCGTTTGCTGACCAAGTAAGTAAGCGTTCATTAACTGCGGAGAGACCAGCGTCACGCCGAGCACGATACCGAGAATTGGCGTTCCGCCCATTTTGCGCACCGCGGACCAGCAGATCCCGACCGGCAGATAGAAGAAGATCGCTTCGCCAATCAGCCACAGGAAGTCATAGATGCTTTGCAGCGCCGGGTACATCTGCGCCAGGGTTTTGCCGTCGCTCATTGGCACATCGCCGATGACGTTACGGAAGCCCAGAATTAAGCCCCCGCTGATCAGCGCTGGCAGCAGCGGGAAGAAGATCTCCGCAAAATGGGAAATCAGCTGCTCATGCCATTTCATATTCTGGCGCGCGGCCTTCTTCGCCTGCTCTTTATCGGCGGAAGAGTGCCCGGTAGTCGCCAGCAGAGCCTGATAGTAATCGCCCACTTCGGTACCAATCACCACCTGAAACTGCCCGGCGTTGGTGAAGCAGCCTTTAACCATAGAAAGCTCTTCAATGGCCTTCGGGTTGGCTTTGGCCGGATCGTTAAGCACGAAGCGCAGGCGGGTAATGCAATGGCTGACGGTGGCGATGTTATCGCGTCCGCCGACCAGGACGATCAACTGATCGATATCTGTTTGTTTGACTTTACTCATCATGAAACCTCATGACAGATGGTGATAGGGGTTATGACCTGTGCGCAAGCCTACTCCTTCAACGTGACGGCGAAAATGGGAACGTTCCCGAAATCGGGCGAAGATCACAATAATCTATTCAAAAGAATTATGAGAGATGGGCTGGGATAACGATCTGACGGGGCTCGGTTCGCCCGGTAATCTGCTCGATCAGCTGCGCGGCAGCCTGCCGGCCAGACTCGGCGTAACCCGGATCAACGCTGATAATCTCCGGGTGTAAGAACTTCATCAGCGGCGTGCTTCCCACGCTCGCTAATTGCAGTTCCCCGATGCGCTGCTCCTGCAAATATTTGCTCGCACCCAATGCAAGGGTATCGGTGGCGCATACCAGGGCGGTGGTTTGTGACGTCAGCACGCTGGCGACCTGTTCATATCCCTGTTTCATACCCAGACCGGGCAGCGCGGCCACGGCGGGGAGATTGTGTTTTTTACAAAACGCCAGGTACGCTTCGTGGCGACGCTTGCCGGTGGTGATGTCGGCATGCGGCACGCCGAGATAGCTAATATGCCGATGGCCCTGTTCATACAGGCGCTGCATCAGGATCACGATCGCCCCTTCGTCATCGTAACAGACAGAGGCAAACCCGCTGGCGTCGCGCGCCAGCAGCACCAGTGACGGCTGCCAGGGTTTAAGCACGTCCTCTTTTAGGCCGGTAAATCCGAACAGCACCACCCCATCAATATTACGGCGCTGAAGCATGCCGAGATGCTCCTCCACCATTTGCGCGGAGAACTTGCTCTCCATCATGATCGGATCGTAGCCCTGCTCGTAGAACGCGGGCAGCATCGTCTGTACGGCGAGGTTTTCGGAGAGGGAATCCAGACGCGAGACAATAATGGCGACCACTTTATCGCTCTGCCCGCGCATGGCGCGCGCGGAGCGGGAAGGGGAAAAACCATGCTGATTCATCACCGCCTCGACGCGCTCGCGTGTGCGCTCGCTGACACCGCTTTCGTTGTTCAGCACGCGTGAGACAGTCGATTTCCCCACGCCGCTTAAACGCGCGATATCTTTAATCGTAAGGCGGTTCTGCATGCTGTATTCCCTGTAACAACGATAAAATAATCAATTGAGCCTAATGCTATCCTGCGAATTCGCTATGGGCAAAGTCTGGTTTACGTTCGGTTTATTTGCAGGGCGTTATAATACCGCCCGATTAGTCACAAACGGTATGGATAAATCACTATACTGCGTGCCGATACCCAACTTTTTACTTACCGGAGGCCACATGGATCCCGATCCCACACCTCTCCTGACCAGGAGAAAACCTTCTTTCCGGTAAGCCAGCCTTTTGCTGTCTCACCGGCGTGAGGCAGCAACGTTCATACGTTCCTGCTTGATAAATTAAGTGCCTGACAGGTACGGCTTTGCCACGCCTGCGGGAAAACTGCGTCCGCCTTTGCGGATGCGGGGGAATGACTATGCTGAAGAATATCACCCGGCAGCTGCAAGCGCTGCTGAGCCGTCACCTGCCACATCGCCTGATTGCGCGCGATCCGCTGCCAAATGTCAACACCATGGCGGGAGCGGCAATCCCCGCTTCCCTGACCGAGCGCTGCCTGAACGTGGCGGCGATGGATGAAAACGAAGTCTGGCGCGCCTTTGGCGGCCACCCGGAAGGGCTGAACGCGCAAGAAGTGTTAAAAATCCGCGCGGAACATGGCGATAACCAGATCCCGGCGCAGAAACCCTCTCCCTGGTGGGTCCACCTGTGGCTCTGCTACCGCAATCCGTTCAACCTGCTGTTGACGGTGCTCGGGATTATCTCTTACGCCACTGAAGATCTGTTTGCCGCAGGCGTGATTGCCCTGATGGTGGGGATCTCCACGCTGCTGAACTTTATTCAGGAAGCGCGCTCCACCAAAGCGGCGGATGCCCTGAAAGCGATGGTCAGCAACACCGCCACCGTGTCGCGCGTGATTAACGACCTCGGCGAGAACGCCTGGATTGAGCTTCCCATTGACCAGCTGGTGCCGGGCGATCTGGTGAAGCTGGCGGCGGGGGACATGATCCCGGCGGATTTACGCGTCATCCAGGCGCGGGATCTGTTCGTCGCGCAGGCGTCACTCACCGGTGAATCCCTGCCCGTAGAGAAGGTAGCGCGGACCCGCGATCCGCAGCAGATGAACCCGCTGGAGTGCGACACCCTGTGCTTTATGGGCACCACGGTGGTCAGCGGCACCGCGCAGGCGATTGTCACCGCCACCGGCGGCAATACCTGGTTTGGACAGCTTGCCGGACGCGTCAGCGAGCAGGAGAGCGAGCCGAATGCGTTCCAGAAAGGCATTGGCCGCGTCAGCATGCTGCTGATCCGCTTTATGATGGTCATGACGCCGATTGTCCTGCTGATCAACGGCTACACCAAAGGCGACTGGTGGGAAGCGGCGCTGTTCGCGCTCTCCGTGGCCGTTGGCTTAACGCCGGAAATGCTGCCGATGATTGTCACGTCCACGCTGGCGCGCGGGGCGGTCAAACTCTCTAAACAAAAGGTGATCGTTAAACACCTCGACGCCATCCAGAACTTTGGCGCGATGGACATCCTTTGCACCGATAAAACCGGTACCCTGACGCAGGACAAAATCGTGCTGGAGAACCACACCGACATCGCCGGAAAAACCAGCGAGCGCGTGCTCCACAGCGCCTGGCTGAACAGCCACTATCAGACCGGGCTGAAAAACCTGCTCGACGTGGCGGTGCTGGAAGGGGTGGACGAGGAGTCTGCCCGCACGCTCTCCGGTCGCTGGCAGAAGGTGGATGAAATCCCGTTCGACTTCGAGCGCCGCCGCATGTCGGTGGTGGTCAGCGAGCAGGCGGACGTACATCAGCTGATCTGCAAAGGGGCATTGCAGGAGATCCTGAATGTTTCCACGCAGGTGCGCCATAACGGCGAGATCGTGCCGTTGGATGAGACCATGCTGCGCCGCATCAAACGCGTCACCGATAACCTGAACCGTCAGGGGCTGCGCGTGGTGGCAGTAGCCAGCAAGTTCCTGCCTGCGCGGGAAGGGGACTACCAGCGTATCGATGAATCCGATTTGATCCTCGAAGGTTACATCGCATTCCTCGATCCGCCGAAAGAGACCACCGCGCCGGCGCTAAAAGCGCTGAAAGCGAGCGGTATCACCGTCAAAATCCTCACCGGCGACAGCGAGCTGGTGGCGGTCAAAGTGTGCCACGAAGTCGGCCTGGACGCGGGCGACGTCGTCGTGGGGAGCGACATTGAGCACCTGTCCGACGATGAGCTGGCCGAGCTTGCCCAACGCACCACGCTGTTTGCCCGCCTGACGCCGATGCATAAAGAGCGCATCGTCACTCTGCTGCGTCGCGAAGGGCACGTAGTGGGCTTTATGGGCGACGGCATCAACGATGCGCCAGCCCTGCGTGCGGCGGATATCGGTATCTCCGTGGACGGCGCGGTGGATATTGCCCGCGAAGCGGCGGATATCATTCTGCTGGAAAAGAGCCTGATGGTGCTGGAAGAGGGCGTCATCGAAGGGCGTCGCACCTTCGCCAATATGCTCAAATACATCAAAATGACCGCCAGCTCCAACTTCGGCAACGTCTTCAGCGTGCTGGTGGCGAGCGCGTTTCTGCCGTTTCTGCCGATGCTGCCGCTGCACCTGCTGATCCAGAACCTGATGTACGATGTCTCTCAGGTGGCGATCCCGTTTGATAACGTGGACGACGAGCAGATCCAGAAGCCGCAGCGCTGGAACCCCACCGATCTGGGGCGCTTTATGCTGTTCTTTGGGCCGATCAGCTCTATCTTCGACATTCTGACCTTCTGCCTGATGTGGTTTGTGTTCCATGCGAATACGCCAGAACACCAGACGCTGTTCCAGTCCGGCTGGTTCGTGGTGGGACTGCTGTCTCAGACGCTGATTGTGCACATGATCCGCACCCGTCGTATTCCGTTCATCCAGAGCCGTGCCGCGTGGCCGCTGATTGTGATGACGGGGATTGTGATGGCGCTCGGGATCGCGCTGCCGTTCTCGCCGCTGGCAAGCTACCTGCAACTTCAGGCGCTGCCGCTGAGCTACTTCCCGTGGCTGGTGGCGATCCTCGCGGGCTACATGGTGCTGACGCAGATGGTGAAAGGGTTCTATGCGCGCCGGTATGGATGGCAGTAACGGCAAGCCCGGTGGCGCTGCGCTTACCGGGCCTACGATCCGAACGTAGGCCGGGTAAGGCGAAGCCGCCACCCGGCAGCTGGCTTTCCTCCCAAATTCAACAACCTGTGATCTCCGTCGGCGCATTCGCTTGACGACAATTTGAGCGCATGTTAACAGAATGTTTTGCCTGTATTTGGCCCGTCAGATAAGGAACATTCATGTTACGGTACAGCCTCTTAACCGCCGGGCTCATGCTCGGCGCCTCCGCCTTTGCCGCCCCGGCAGGTGACCTTCCCTTAATGCCCTGGCCTGCGAAGGTTGAACGCCCGACCACTCAGGGCGCGCTGGTGCTTAACAATCAACTCTCTGTGAGCGTCAGCGGCGACGATCTGGGGGATGCGGTCAACCGCCTGCGCCAGCGCATTGCGCTGCAAACCGGCTGGACGCTACAGCCGCAGGCCGAAAAACCTGACAAGCCGACCATCCGCATCGCCATCGCCAAAAAGGTGAAGCCGCAGCCGCTGCCGGACAGCGATGAGAGCTATAAACTCACGGTGGACGCCAACGGCGTAAATATCTCTGCCAACACCCGCTTCGGCGCGCTGCGCTCCATGGAAACCTTGCTTCAGCTGATGCAGAACGGCGCCGAAAACACCTCGATCCCGTGGGTGACCATTGAAGATTCTCCGCGCTTCCCGTGGCGCGGGCTGCTGCTCGATTCGGCGCGCCACTTCCTCCCGATTCAGGATATTAAACGCCAGATCGACGGCATGGCCGCGGCAAAGCTCAACGTCCTGCACTGGCATTTGACGGACGACCAGGGCTGGCGCTTTACCTCGAAGCGTTATCCAAAATTAACCCAGCTTGCCAGCGATGGGCTGTTCTACACCCCGGAGCAGATGCGCGAGATTGTGCGTTACGCTGCCGAGCGCGGCATACGCGTGGTGCCGGAAATTGATATGCCGGGCCACGCCTCGGCGATTGCCGTCGCCTACCCGGAGCTGATGAGCGCGCCGGGGCCTTACGCCATGGAGCGCCACTGGGGCGTGCTGAAGCCGGTGCTGGATCCAACCAAAGAGGCAACTTATACCTTTGCCGACGCGATGGTCAGCGAACTGGCGGCGATCTTCCCGGATCCGTATCTGCATATTGGCGGCGATGAGGTTGACGATAGCCAGTGGAAAGCGAACGCTGCGATCCAGACGTTTATGCGCGACAACAAACTGGCGGACAGCCACGCGTTGCAGGCGTATTTCAACCGCAAGCTGGAGACGATCCTTGAGAAGCACCACCGGCAGATGGTTGGCTGGGATGAGATCTACCATCCCGATCTGCCGAAAAGCATTCTGATCCAGTCCTGGCAGGGACAGGACGCGCTGGGGCAGGTGGCGCAGAACGGTTATAAGGGCATTCTATCAACCGGTTTCTACCTCGATCAGCCGCAATCCACCGCCTACCACTACCGCAATGAAATTGTGCCGCAGGGGCTGAACGGCGTGGATGTGATAGCGGACACCGACAGCGTCCAGAGCTGGGCTTTCTCCATGCCGCGTCTGAAAGGCAAGCCGGTGGAAGGCAGCTTTACGCTGGTGAAAGGCGATGCCGGGTGGCGTGGATTTATTGATTTTGCCGGGAAATCGCGTCGGGCGGTGGATAACATTCAGTGGCGGGACGACAACCAGGTAACGTTTACCGTTGATACCTGGATGGGTGAAACGCGTCCGGTCGTTTCTGTTGAGAACGATAAGCTCAGCGGCTATTTCCTGGTGGGTAACGCCCGCTACCCGATCGACGGCACGCGTCTGGACGCGGTGCCAAAAGGCATACCGCCGGTGGTGCCGGACCCGGCGAACGAGGCCAATCTGCTCGGCGGTGAAGCCGCGCTGTGGGCGGAAAACGTGGTCGCGCCGGTGCTGGATATCCGTCTGTGGCCGCGCGCCTTTGCGGTGGCGGAGCGGCTATGGTCGGCAAAGGACGTCAACGACATCGACAACATGTATACCCGGCTCCAGGCGATTGACAGTTGGTCCACGGTGTCGGCTGGACTACAGCAGCATACCCAGCAGCAGGTGCAGTTCACGCGCCTCGCCAACAATGCGGATACCCTGCCGCTGCAAATTCTCGCCCAGGCGCTTGAACCGGCGCAGTATTACACCCGCCAGCATCTTAAGTTCCAGGCCGGAAACTATCATCAGTTTGAGCCGCTCAACCGGCTCGCTGACGCGCTAAACGCGGAAAGTGCGACCGTGCGTCAGATGAATAAATGGGCGGACCGTCTGGTGAGCGACGCGGAAGACACGGAAAGCGCCGACGCGCTGCGCCACGTCTTTAACCGCTGGCAGAACAACACCAGCGATGCGCTGGCCTTGAGTGAAAACAGCTATCAGCTGAAGGCCATTAAGCCGGTGATCCAGGAGGTGGATAAACTGGCCTCGATTGGCCTGAGGCTGACGGATCTGGTGGCGCGTCAGGGCACGCTGGACGACAATGAGATCGCGTCGATCCAGAGCGAACTGGATAACGCGGCGACGATCCAGGACGAGGTGGTGATTGCGGCGGTGTACCCGCTGGAGACGCTGCTTAGGGCGACGCGGAATCAGTAGTAAAGAACCCTCACCCTAACCCTCTCCCAAAGGGAGAGGGAATTTATACACCCTCTCCCTTTGGGAGAGGGCTGGGGTGAGGGAATCAGCCACCGGGCGTGAAGGCAACTCAGTTCTTCAGCACCCACGCCTCTTTCCAGTGCGCGCCCACGCCCGGCTCAAACTGGTTTGCGGTTGGGCTGTACTGCACGCAGTAGCCGCTATACGGGAACGGTTTACACTCGTAGGTCTTACCGTTTTTAGGCTGTAACACCACGGTGCCCGGTTTGTAGGAGGCAATGCTGTCCGGGAAGATAAAGTCATGCGGGCCGCTGCTGTCCGCCGCGTCGCTTTCCAGCATCAGGTTTAGCACGTCCTGCGCGAACAGGGTGCCGTCTTTGTTGGTGGCGTAGTATTTCAGCATATGGTGGCCCGCCGTGACGTCAGTCAGCGTCATGGTCACGTTTTGATTGACGTTATTCATATCCTGCTTCAGATAACCTTTTTCGGCACCGTGGTGGTTCATCACGTGCGCTTCAAAATTAACGTCACCCTGCGTGTTCACATGGAAGGTCACAATCGCATTGCCATGTTCGATTTTGCTGTATTGCAGATCGGAAACGGCGATGGTCTCGCTCACCTGCGCTTTTTGCTCTTCATAAGAGATGGCAACGGAATTCAGCGTGCTGCCGTCTTTCACGAATACGCTGTTGGCGCCGTGAATCGGGCTGATTTCACCGGCTTCATCTTTCACACCGACGCGGACATCGCTATGAGTGGTGTTGATCTTCTGCGCCAGATCGTAGGACCACTGGTTAGCGTCGCCTTGTTCTGAAGAGCCGATGGTCATTTCAGTACGCAGGGCGGCAACTTCCCCGTTGGCGTCGAAGAAGCGTGCAATCACTTTATCGCCCACGTTCAGGTTATTCCCGGCAATCTGTCCGCTCAGGGTTTTACTCCACTGGGATATTACCGCTGGGGTATCGTCCGGCGTGACGTTGCCGCCGTTACCGAAATCAACGTCAATGGCCTGATAGAAACTGTTTGCGGTATCCGCAATTTCCCACACGCCATAAATAACCTGGTAGCCCGTACGTTCCGGGACATTACAGGTCATGGATTTTGTCATGGACGGTGCCTGACCATTCCCGTTAATAGTACAGAACGGCGTTAATTCGAACTGGTCACGGGTCAGCGGTTTATTGGGGTCCCAGTTTTGTTTGGTAATGTAATAACGCCAGTTGGTGGTTTTATGCGGCGCGGTATGGTGCCAGACAAATTCATGCGGGCCTGCCGTCATGGGGCTTTTGGTCCAGGCGTTCAGGCTCTGCTTATCAAGCTGGGAGTAGCTGGCAATACCGGCGCTGGCAAGCTGGCCGTCAGGCGGCATTGCGCCCGTCGGGAAGCCGGAGGTCTTTTCTACGCTCTGCGGTTCATATTGTACAGAGCCACAGTCAATATTCTGGCCGAGCTTACACATATAAGCGCGGCTGGCGGGGGATTCTATATATCCGTGTGCAAGTGCGGAAGACGCAACCGCTAATGTGGCAACGGCCAGCGCGATCTTAGAGAGTTTCATTCTTCATCCATTAATTAGAATATAACAAGGCAGCGTCAGTCTATTAATGGAGTGGGGGATGCGTCATTGCCTGGAGAGAGTAAAAATGGTCGCAATAAAAAAGGCAGCCTGAGCTGCCTTCTCTTTATTGAAATAAATTAGCGACGTACGGCAATCGCTTCAATTTCAATTTTTACGTCTTTTGGCAGACGCGCCACTTCCACACAGGAGCGCGCCGGGAAGGTGGCGTTGTGCTCGGTGAAGAACGCTTCATAAGTGGCGTTAACGGTGGCGAAATCGTTCAGATCTTTCACGAACACGGTGGTTTTGACGATATCGCCCACTTTCAGGCCGGCAGATTCGACGATCGCCTGCACGTTTTCCAGCGACTGACGCGCCTGCGCCGCTACGTCGGCTGGCACTTCACCGGTTTTTGGGTTCACCGGGATCTGACCAGAAGTGATGATCATGCTGCCCAGATCAACGCCCTGAACGTATGGGCCGATAGCCGCTGGTGCATTTTCCGTCGCGAGTACTTTGCTCATTTTTTCTCCAGAATTACAGCGTTAAGAATGTTCCCGGCCATTATAACAGCCGGGATTTCATTACCAACCTCAATTAGTTGGCCAGCACCACATAATGAGAAAACTCTTTTTCGCAGTATTTGCATTTGAGTGCAATGTCATTGGCGCGTTTTTTCACTGCGAAACTGGAGGAAACCGGCTCAGCATGACTGATGCAGTTGCTGTTCGGGCAGACCAGCACGCTTTCGATGCGATCCGGCAGGCTTGGGCGGGATTTGCCCACCACGTCGTAATCGTCGATGCGGTTAACCGTGGCGTCCGGCGCGTACAGAGACAGCTGGTTGACCTGCTCGTCGGTCAGGAAAGTGTTCTCGATCTTGATCAGGTCTTTACGGCCCATTTCGCCCGACGGCAGGTTCAGGCCGATGGTGATGCGCTGGTCGGTTTCAGTCAGTTTGAACAGCGTCAGCAGCTTAAAGCCCACCTGCGCAGGGATGTGGTCAATCACGGTGCCACGCTTGATGGCTTCAACCTGGAGTTTGTTATCGTGTGTCATGGTCGTCTCCCCTTACAGAGCTAATTCGCGATTCAGAACCAGTGCCAGTAACGCCTGGCGGGCGAAGATGCCGTTTCCGGCCTGCTGGAAATACCAGGCGTGCGGCGTTTTATCCACGTCTGTGGTGATCTCATCGATGCGCGGCAGCGGGTGCAGCACCTTCATGTTGTCGCGCGCGCCCTCGAGGTCGCTGGCGCGCAGTACGAACTGCGCCTTCACGTTGGCGTACTCGGATGGGTCAAGACGCTCTTTCTGCACGCGGGTCATGTAGAGAATATCCACGTTGCCCATCACCTCTTCGATGCTGGCGTGCAGGCTCCACGCGATGCCTTTTTCGTCCAGCATATCGAGAATGTACTGCGGCATCGCCAGCGCGTCCGGCGCGATGAAGAAGAAGCGGTTGCCGTTAAATTTCGCCAGCGCCTGGGTCAGGGAGTGGACGGTGCGGCCATATTTCAGGTCGCCGACCATGGCGATGTTCAGGTTCTCAAGCGTGCCCTGCGTCTCCCGAATGGTGAACAGATCCAGCAGGGTCTGCGTCGGGTGCTGGTTGGCACCGTCACCGGCGTTCAGCACCGGAATGCCGCCGGAAAACTCGGTCGCCAGACGCGCCGCGCCCTCCTGCGGGTGGCGCATCACAATCGCGTCCACGTAGGTACTGATAACCGAAATGGTATCCGCCAGGGTCTCGCCTTTTTTGCCCAGCGACGTGTTGCTGCTGTCCGAGAAGCCCACCACGCTCGCCCCGAGGCGGTGCATGGAGGTTTCAAAGGAGAGGCGGGTGCGGGTGGAGGCTTCGAAGAAGCAGCTCGCAATCACCTTGTGCTTCAGCAGCTCCGGTTGCGGATTGGCCTTCAGTTTTGCCGCGGTTTCCAGAACCAGTTCCAGCTCTTCGCGGCTGAGGTCGTTTATGGAAATGATGTGTTTTTGATAAAGCGGATTCATGTTTATCTCCTGACGCCGGGCAAAAAAAAGCCCCTCAAATGAGGGGCTCTGGGAATAGGTTTAGCAACGGGAAGAAAAACGGCAGGCCAGCGTCTGATTTCAGACGCGGTAAGACGATATGTCGTACACGCTTGACCATGCTTCCTCCCGGCAAATTGTCGGGCATTATACGCAGCTCGCTTTTGGGATCAAGCGATTTAATGCACGCTTTACTCAATGCAAACGGTTCTTTATGAATATTAATGCGTTCTGAGTAAATAATTAATTTGCTTATGCACCAGCGCGGTGCGCTTCACCACGCGGGGCGCGACCCAGACAATACTGCTTCCGGCCACCACGCCTAAAATTTCCGGTAACTGGTGATAATCCAGAATACGCGCCACCGCGCGGCCATATCCGGCGACGGTATGGATAAGGATAAATTCGCTGTTGTGCTCCACGCTCACCACCATTTCAGAGACGGTACGCGCCGCGTCGGGGGCCGGGCGCAGCTGGGGATTCAGCGAATAAATCTTTAGCCCTTTGGCATTGCGAATTTTTATGACACCGAGCAACTTGAGCAGACGTGAAACGGTGGACTGGCTGATGGTCTCAAAACCCCGCTCCTGTAAGTCGCGGCGGATCTCCTCCTGGGAGAGATAGCTCTTTTCCGCGATCAGACGCTGGCAGACCGTTAGCTGTAGTTGCTCTTTGGGAGAGTACTCTTCGTAATCCATCATAGTTCCCATATCAGTTCCCGAAATAACCGGTGGCATCGCACCGATCCGTAGGCCGGATAAGCGCAGCGCCATCCGGCAAATTACAACAGGGCGCCCAGGCTTAACGCCACCATAATCACCACCGTTAAAATCCCCAGCAGCGGCGCGACCCATTTCAGATAGCGCACGTAGGGCACGCGGGCAATAGCCAGCCCGCCCATCACGACGGCAGAGGTGGGAGTGATCAGGTTAACGATGCCGGACGCCGACTGGTAAGCCGTAACCACCAGGTCGCGGTTGACGTTAGCGAAATCGGCAAGGGGCGCCATGATCGGCATCGTCAGAACGGCCAGGCCGGACGAAGAAGGCACAAGAAACGACAGCACCACTTCCAGCCAGTACATCACGTTGATGAACGCCACCGTCGACAATCCGGTGACCATTCCCTCGGCGCTGTGCAAAATGGTGTGGGTAATCATGCCCTTATCCATGATCACTACGATACCGCGCGCGATGCCGATAATCAGCGCGACGCCCAGCAAATCTCGCGCGCCGTTGATAAAGGTTGAGGTCAGCTCCTCTTCGCTCATGCGGGCGATCAGCCCGACGATAATCGCGCTGGCGAGGAACACCGCCGAGATCTCCGCCATCCACCAGCCCAGCACCGCCACGCCGTAGATCATCACCGCGAAGGCGAGGGCGAAGATCACCAGGATGAGTTTGCGCACCGGGGTAAACTCCAGCGACTGCTCGCCCTTGTTGCCGAGGAAGTGGGCGCGGTTCTCTTCCTGCTTATCCGCCACGATCGACAGCGACGGATCCTTGCGCACCTTGCGGGCATAGCGCATTACCCACGCCACGCAGATGATCCAGCCGATCACCAGCAGCGCGATGCGCAACATGATGCCGTTGGTGAAGGGGATCCCGGCGGCGTTGGCGGCGATCACCGTGGCGAACGGGTTGATGGTGGAGCCGAGGGTGCCGATCCCCGCGCCGAGCAGCACGGTGGACGCAGCAACCACCGGATCGAACCGCGCCGCCAGCATCACCGGCACCAGTAAGGTATAGAAGGGCAGCGACTCTTCTGCCATGCCGTAAATCGTGCCGCCTGCGGCAAACAGCGCCATCAGGATCGGGATCATCCACTCTTCGCGGCCGCGTAGTCGGGTAGTGACGCGCTCGATCCCGGCGTCTATCGCCCCGGTTTTAGTGACGATCCCGAGGAATCCCCCGATGATAAGGATAAACAGCGCCACGTCGATGGCCCCGGCCTGGCCGGATTCTGGATCGTACAGCCCGGCAATCGGCGCCATCAGCACCGAAACCAGCCCCTGCGGGTGCGCTGCCACGTGCGCGTAGGTGCCAGCAACCGGCACTTCTTTACCGAGCGCCTCGTTCAATGCCATATGGTACTGCCCGGCCGGAACAATCCACGTCAGCACGGCAACCACGGCAATCAGAAAAAAGAGAATGGTGTAAGCGGAGGGAAACTTGAACTTGCCCATGATGTTCTCCTGAACCCGGCGCACCCCGCGGCGCGCCGGGCGGTGATTAGTCGCCGAGTGTCGCCACCATGACCGCTTTAATGGTGTGCATGCGGTTCTCTGCTTCGTCGAAGACGATGGAGTTCGGTGATTCGAAGACCTCTTCCGTCACTTCCAGCCCCTTCAGGCCGTACGCCATTTCGATTTCGCGGCCCACTTTGGTGTGCTCGTTGTGGAATGCCGGCAGGCAGTGCATGAATTTGACGTTCGGGTTACCGGTGGCCTTCATCACGTCCGCGTTGATCTGATACGGCTTCATCAGGCTAACGCGCTCGGCCCAGGCTTCCTTCGGCTCACCCATGGAAACCCACACGTCGGTGTAGAGGAAATCGGTGCCCTGCACGCCTTCCTCCACGTCGTCGGTGAGGGTGATGCGCGCGCCGGTCTCTTTGGCGATGGCGCGGCACTGCTCAACCAGGCCCGCCTCCGGCCAGAAGGATTTCGGTGCAACCAGGCGGATATCCATCCCCATTTTGGCCGCGCCGACCATCAGGGAGTTGCCCATGTTGTTCCGCGCATCGCCCAGGTAAGCAAAGCTCAGCTCCGGCAGGGTTTTGCCCGGAGAGTGCTCCAGCATGGTCATCAGGTCGGCGAGAATTTGGGTCGGGTGGAACTCGTCGGTCAGGCCGTTCCACACCGGCACGCCCGCGTACTCGCCCAGCTCTTCAACGATGGCCTGGCCGTAGCCGCGGTATTCGATGCCGTCATACATACGGCCTAATACGCGGGCGGTGTCTTTCATCGACTCTTTATGGCCAATCTGCGATCCGCTTGGGCCGAGATAGGTGACCTGCGCGCCCTGGTCAAACGCGCCCACTTCGAAGGCGCAGCGGGTGCGGGTGGAGGTTTTTTCAAAGATCAGGGCGATGTTTTTCCCGACCAGGGTTTGTTTTTCGCGTCCGGCTTTTTTGGCGGCCTTCAGCTCGATGGCGAGATCGATCAGGTACTGGATCTCTGCCGGGGTGTAGTCCAGCAGTTTGAGGAAGTTGCGGTTTTTCAGGTTAATGGTCATGGGGAAATCCTTTTTAAAATTTAGCTGTCTGATGCCCTCACCCCGGCCCTCTCCCACAGGGAGAGGGGGCGTACATTCCCCCTCCCTGTGGGAGAGGGTTAGGGTGAGGGGAAAACGACTCAGTTACGAATCAACGTGCCTTTCTCGCCCGCCAGGATCTCCGCGCCGTCGGCCAGTGCGCCGATCCCGGCAATGCCGTTGCAGGCCTCAACAAACTCGCGGCAGGCGGCCACTTTCGGCCCCATCGAGCCGGCGTCGAACTGCATGCCTCTGAGCAGCTCCGGCGTCACCTGCGCCAGCGGACGTTGGGTTGGCTTGCCCCAGTCGAGGTACACCGCGTCGGCATCGGTGAGGATCAGCAGGGCATCGGCCTCGATCTGGCGCGCTAGCAGGGCGGCGGAGAGGTCTTTGTCGATCACCGCCTCAATGCCGCGATAGCCGTTGGCGTTTTCCACCACCGGCACGCCGCCGCCGCCGTTGCAGATCACCAGGTGGTCGCGCTGAATCAGCGCCGTGATGGCGTCACTCTCGACGATGCGCTTCGGCTGCGGCGACGGCACCACGCGGCGGAAGTAGCTGCCGTCGGCCTTAAACACCCAGCCTTTTTCCGCGGCCAGCGCTTTAGCCTGGGCTTCGCTGTAGACCGGGCCGATGTACTTGGTCGGGTTGCTGAACGCCGGGTCGGCGGCGTCCACTTCCACCTGCGTGAGCAGGACGCTGACCTCGCGCTGGGGCAGATTGTTTTTCAGCGCCTGCTGGAGCATGTAGCCGATCATTCCCTGGCTTTCGGCGCCAAGAACGTCCAGCGGGTAGGGAGTGACTTTGTCGTAGGCGCTGTTTTGCAGCGCCAGCAGTCCGACCTGCGGGCCGTTGCCGTGCACCAGCACCACGCGCCACTGTTCCGTTAAGCCGGCGATGGTGCGGGCGGCCTGCTCAATGTTCTGGCGCTGGATGTCCGCTTCAAGCGGCTCGCCGCGCTTGAGCAGCGCGTTGCCGCCAAGGGCTACAACCAGAGTGGGTTTTCGTTCCATGATGGCTCCTTTAAATTCCGTCGCGTTCCAGTGGGCAGCTCATGCAGCGCGCGCCGCCGCGACCGCGTCCCAGCTCGTCGCCCGGGATCGACAGCACGGTGATGCCTGCTTTGTCGTACTTCTCGTTGGTCCAGACGTTGCGCTCGTAGCCGATCACCACGCCCGGGCGGAGGGTCAGGACGTTGTTAGCGTCGTTCCACTGCTCGCGTTCGGCTTCAAAGGCGTCGCCGCCGGTGGTGATCAGGCGGACGTGGTTAATGCCGAGGGCTTTCTCGATGGCGTGCAGCAGGTCGGTTTCCTGGGTGCGCAGCAGGCCGCCGCGTCCGTCCGGGGTGAGCGTCCAGCACTGGGCGTCCTTGCGCACCACTTCCGGGTAAACGGAGAAGGTATCCACGTCGATGTGGGTCATCACGGTGTCGAGGTGCATGCAGGAGCGGTGTTTCGGCAGCTCAACGGCAATCACGCGCTCGGCCTGGCGATGTTTAAACAGGCTGTTGGCGAGGAACTCCACGCCCTGCGGCGTCGTGCGCTCGGACATGCCGATCAGTACCGCCCCGCGACCAATCACTAATACGTCGCCGCCTTCCAGAGTGGCGTGGTCGTAATTAATATTCTCGTCGCCGAAATACTTAATAAACTCGCCGTCGGCAAATGCGGGGTGCCAGCGATATATTGCCCGCAGGTTATTGGTTTCACGCTGGCGGGCGGGTTTCGCCATCGGATTAATGGAGACGCCGTTATATATCCAGCAGGAGGTATCGCGGGTAAATAAGTGGTTCGGCAGCGGCTTCATAATAAAATCATTCGCCGTGTGGGTATCGACCACCATATTTTTAATGGCCGCCGGAATTTCACCGTAGGTTAATCCGCCGCTTAATCTGCGCGCCAGTTCGCGGTGCGGCATATCCGCCAGCCAGCCACGCACGTCGGCGGCAAAGGTTGGCCCCAGGCGATAGTCGGAGATTTGTGTTTCAAGAAGCCAGGCTTTTGCTTCAGCAATATCAAGCGTTTGCGTAAGAAGGTCGGTCAACAGCAGGACTTCCACACCCTGCTCGCGCAGCGTGTTTGCGAAGATGTCATGCTCTTCACCCGCCCGTTCAACCGAGAGCACGTCATCAAATAGCAGCTCCTGACAGTTTGAGGGGGTTAACCGTTTCAGACTTAAATTAGGACGGTGCAGCATAACGCTACGCAATTGACCAATTTCAGAACCGACGTAATGCTTTTCCATAATTATTCCTTTAACTTTTTTTCAGAATAAAAAGGGCATGCGCCATGTGATGTGTTTAATTTCATGGCGGCTAAGCTCAATTGATTTCGTGATTTATAGTAGGCGCTTAAATAATGGTTATTGTGACATTGCTCACGCGAAAACCGATATTGAGCAGTTTATTTTCAATTGCATGATTCGTATCAGATAATGATTAATTTCATATTATTAAGGGATGAATAGCTAAGCAGGAACGGGTGGCAATATTTGAAGTTGTTATTATTTTGTAGAATCACACGCTTTGAAATATTTAGTTATGTTGTTGATTTTAATGGATAAAATGTTGTCACGGGAATAGCTATGCAATAATGACAGTTAACTATTTTTCACTTAAGAGAAATCAATAAATAATTATGGATTTTTAAAGGAAATAACCAAAGTGGTAAAGTGTGATACACCAACAGGTTTTGTGAGTTATGTTTTAAATTCAGTGAGTTAGATCCTATGTGCAACGTGCATGAAATGAGGTTATGCATAACCACTGCATAAATGCCTGTGTGCAATTAACAGTGGATTAACACATTTCCCGATAAACATGCGCTGACGCAAATCTTGTCAAAAAAGGGCTGGTATGGAAGAGGCAATTCTCGTATAAAACATAAAAATGAAACAATGTTTTAATCTGAGGGTTGTATCATGATTATTGGCAATATTCATCATCTCCAGTCCTGGTTGCCAGAAGAGCTGCGCCAGGCCATTGAGCACGTTAAGGCCCACGTCACCGACGCAACGCCGACCGGTAAGCACGACATCAATGGCAACAGCCTGTTTTATCTGGTTTCGGAGGACATGACCCAGCCGTTCGCCGAGCGTCGCGCTGAATACCATGCACGCTATCTGGATATTCAGATTGTGCTAAAAGGTCAGGAAGGGATGACCTTCAGTACCCTGCCGCACGGTACGCCGGACACCGACTGGCTGGCGGACAAAGACATCGCGTTCCTGCCGGAAGGCGAGCGGGAGAAAACCGTGGTGCTGAGCGAAGGGGATTTTGTGGTGTTCTGGCCGGGCGAAGTGCATAAGCCGCTGTGCGCGGCGGGAGCGCCGGCGCAGGTGCGTAAGGTTGTGGTGAAGATGCTGGTAGAGTAACCCCTCACCCCGGCCCTCTCCCCTTGGGAGAGGGTGTAAAAGTTCCCTCTCCCCTTGGGAGAGGGTTAGGGTGAGGGCACCAGACCGCACCCACGCATAATGTGATCCAGCTTAAACTTCCCGCACTCCCTCCTCATCTCCCATTTACCTGCGCTTTTTCTGCGTCATAGTATGATCGTTAAATTAATGAACGCTGTTCTATAATGTAGAACAAAATGATTCAGCAAGGAGATCTCATGCCGCAGTCCGCGTTGTTCACGGGTATCATTCCCCCTGTCTCCACCATTTTTACCGCCGATGGCCAGCTCGATAAACCGGGTACCGCCGCGCTGATCGACGATCTGATTGCTGCGGGCGTCGACGGCCTGTTCTTCCTGGGCAGCGGCGGCGAGTTCTCCCAGCTCAGCGCCGAAGAGCGTAAAACCATTGCCCGGTTTGCGATCGATCATGTCGATCGTCGTGTGCCGGTCCTGATCGGCACCGGCGGCACCAACGCCCGGGAAACCATTGAGCTGAGCCAGCACGCGCAGCAGGCGGGCGCGGACGGCATCGTGGTGATCAACCCTTACTACTGGAAAGTATCGGAAGCGAACCTGATCCGCTATTTCGAGCAGGTGGCCGACAGCGTCACGCTGCCGGTGATACTCTATAACTTCCCGGCGCTGACCGGGCAGGATCTGACCCCGGCGCTGGTGAAAACCCTCGCCGACTCGCGCAGTAACATCGTCGGCATCAAAGACACCATCGACTCCGTCGCTCACCTGCGCAGCATGATCCACACCGTTAAAGGCGCCCATCCTCATTTCACGGTGCTGTGCGGCTACGACGATCATCTGTTTAATACCCTGCTGCTAGGCGGCGACGGGGCGATCTCGGCCAGCGGCAACTTTGCCCCACAGGTGTCGGTAAATCTTCTGAAAGCCTGGCGGGATAACGACGTGGCGAAAGCGGCTGAGTATCATCAGACCCTGCTGCAAATCCCGCAGATGTATCAGCTGGATACGCCGTTTGTGAACGTCATTAAAGAGGCGATCGTGCTCTGCGGTCGTCCGATTTCTACGCACGTCCTGCCGCCAGCCTCGCCGCTGGACGAGCCGCGCAAGGCGCAGCTGAAAACCCTGTTACAACAGCTCAAACTCTGCTGAGCCGGACGATAACGATGACCATTGAGAAAATTTTCACCCCACAGGACGACGCGTTTTATGCGGTGATCACCCACGCGGCGGGGCCGCAGGGCGCGCTGCCGCTGACCCCGCAGATGCTGATGGAATCCCCCAGCGGCAACCTGTTCGGCATGACGCAGAACGCCGGAATGGGCTGGGACGCCAACAAGCTGACTGGCAAAGAGGTGCTGATCATCGGCACCCAGGGCGGGATCCGCGCCGGAGACGGGCGTCCGGTCGCGCTGGGCTACCACACCGGGCACTGGGAAATCGGCATGCAGATGCAGGCGGCGGCGAAGGAGATCACCCGCAACGGCGGGATCCCGTTCGCCGCTTTCGTCAGCGATCCGTGCGACGGTCGCTCGCAGGGCACGCACGGTATGTTCGACTCCCTGCCGTACCGCAACGACGCGGCGATCGTGTTTCGCCGTCTGATCCGCTCTCTCCCGACGCGGCGGGCGGTGATCGGCGTGGCAACCTGTGATAAAGGGCTGCCCGCCACCATGATTGCGCTGGCTTCCATGCACGATCTGCCGACCATTCTGGTGCCGGGCGGGGCGACGCTGCCGCCCACCGTAGGGGAAGACGCGGGCAAAGTGCAGACCATCGGCGCGCGCTTCGCCAACCACGAACTCTCCTTGCAGGAGGCCGCCGAGCTGGGCTGTCGCGCCTGCGCCTCGCCGGGCGGCGGGTGTCAGTTCCTCGGCACGGCGGGCACCTCGCAGGTGGTCGCAGAAGCGCTGGGTCTGGCGTTGCCGCACTCCGCGCTGGCGCCGTCCGGACAGGCGGTGTGGCTGGAGATCGCCCGCCAGTCGGCGCGGGCGGTCAGCGAGCTGGATAACCGCGGCATCACCACGCGGGATATCCTGACTGACAAAGCCATCGAAAACGCGATGGTGATCCACGCGGCGTTCGGCGGCTCCACCAATTTACTGCTGCATATTCCGGCCATCGCTCACGCGGCGGGCTGCACGATCCCGGACGTTGAACACTGGACGCGCGTCAACCACAGGGTGCCGCGCCTGGTAAGCGTGCTGCCCAACGGCCCGGACTATCACCCGACCGTGCGCGCCTTCCTCGCGGGCGGCGTGCCGGAGGTGATGCTCCACCTGCGCGATCTCGGCCTGCTGCATCTGGACGCCATGACCGTCACCGGCCAGACGGTAGGCGACAACCTCGACTGGTGGCAGACGTCCGAGCGCCGTAAGCGCTTCCGCCAGTGCCTGCGCGAGCAGGACGGCGTGGAGCCGGATGACGTGATCCTGCCGCCGGAGAAGGCAAAAGCGAAAGGGCTGACCTCGACGGTCTGCTTCCCGACGGGCAACATCGCGCCGGAAGGATCGGTGATCAAGGCCACGGCGATCGACCCGTCGGTGGTGGGTGAAGATGGCGTTTACCGCCACACCGGCCGGGTGCGGGTGTTTGTCTCGGAGGCGCAGGCGATTAAGGCCATCAAGCGGGAAGAGATTAAGCAGGGCGATATCATGGTGGTGATCGGCGGTGGACCGTCCGGCACTGGCATGGAAGAGACCTACCAGCTCACCTCCGCGCTCAAACACATCTCGTGGGGCAAGACGGTGTCGCTCATCACCGATGCGCGCTTCTCGGGCGTGTCGACGGGCGCCTGCTTCGGCCACGTATCGCCGGAGGCGCTGGCGGGAGGGCCGATTGGTAAGCTGCGCGATAACGACATCATTGAGATTGCCGTGGACCGCCTGACTCTGACCGGTAGCGTGAACTTCATCGGTACCGCGGACAACCCGCTGACGCCGGAAGAGGGCGCGCGCGAGCTGGCGCGGCGGCAGACGCACCCGGACCTGCACGCTCACGACTTTTTGCCTGACGATACCCGGCTGTGGGCGGCATTACAGTCCGTGAGCGGCGGCACCTGGAAAGGCTGTATTTATGACACCGATAAAATCATTGAGGTAATTAACGCCGGTAAAAAAGCGCTCGGCCTTTAATTATTTTTTTGAGAGAAAACCGTCTGCGGGAAATATTCTGCGGGCGGTTTTTGCTTGTCTTTAATTTTCTAATTTAAACAATAAGTTGCGATATATCGTTGGCGTCACAAAAGCAAAATAACGTAATTCAGAAATAAGATATGATCATTGCTGGTTAATTGAACAGCTCATTACACTCCATTAACACGATGTTGTAATTCAGCACACTACATAAGGGTGTAATTCTGATGACGCAATTAACCATGAAAGACAAAATTGGCTACGGGCTGGGTGATACCGCCTGCGGCTTCGTCTGGCAGGCCACGATGTTCCTGCTGGCCTATTTCTACACCGACGTGTTCGGTCTCTCCGCGGGCATAATGGGGACGCTGTTTTTAGTTTCCCGCGTGCTCGACGCCGTGACCGATCCGCTGATGGGGCTGCTGGTAGATCGCACCCGCACGCGCCACGGCCAGTTCCGCCCGTTCCTGCTGTGGGGCGCCATCCCGTTTGGCATCGTCTGCATGCTGACCTTCTACACGCCGGACTTCTCCGCGCAGGGCAAAATCATCTACGCCTGCGTGACCTACATTCTGCTGACTCTGGTCTACACCTTCGTTAACGTCCCGTACTGTGCCATGCCGGGGGTGATCACCGCCGACCCGAAAGAGCGTCATGCCCTTCAGTCCTGGCGTTTCTTCCTCGCCGCCGCGGGGTCGCTCGCCATCAGCGGCATCGCGCTGCCGCTGGTCAGCATCATCGGCAAAGGGAACGAGCAGGTGGGCTATTTCGGCGCCATGTGCGTGCTGGGTCTGAGCGGCGTGGTCCTGCTTTATGTCTGCTTCTTCACCACCAAAGAGCGCTACACCTTTGAAGTGCAGCCTGGCTCGTCGGTGGCGAAAGATCTTAAGCTGCTGCTGGGCAACGGCCAGTGGCGGATCATGTGCGCCTTCAAGATGATGGCGACCTGCTCCAACGTGGTGCGCGGCGGGGCGACGCTCTACTTCGTGAAATACGTGATGGATCACCCGGAGATGGCGACCCAGTTTTTACTCTACGGCAGCCTCGCCACCATGTTCGGCTCGCTCTGCTCGTCTCGTCTGCTGGGCCGCTTCGACCGCGTTACCGCCTTTAAGTGGATCATCGTCGCCTACTCGCTGATTAGCCTGCTGATTTTCGTCACCCCGGCGGAGCATATTGCGCTGATTTTCGCCCTCAACATCCTGTTCCTGTTTGTGTTTAACACCACCACGCCGCTGCAATGGCTGATGGCCTCTGACGTGGTGGATTACGAGGAGAGCCGCAGCGGGCGACGCCTGGACGGGCTGGTGTTCTCCACCTACCTGTTCAGCCTGAAGATTGGCCTGGCGATTGGCGGGGCAGTGGTGGGCTGGATCCTGGCGTACGTGAACTACTCCGCCAGCAGCAGCGTGCAGCCGGTCGAGGTGCTCACCACCATCAAAATTCTGTTCTGCGTGGTGCCCGTGGTGCTCTATGCGGGCATGTTCATCATGCTGTCGTTTTATAAGCTCACCGACGCCCGCGTGGAGGCCATCAGCCAGCAGCTGATCAAGCACCGCGCGGCGCAGGGCGAGGCCATTCCCGACGCCGCGACAGCCGCATCCCATTAACCGGAGGCAACATGGAAATCACTAACCCGATACTCACCGGCTTCAACCCGGACCCGTCCCTGTGCCGCCAGGGCGAGGACTACTACATCGCCACCTCGACCTTCGAGTGGTTCCCGGGCGTGCGCATCTATCACTCCCGCGACCTGAAAAACTGGTCGCTGGTCAGCACGCCGCTGGACCGTGTGTCGATGCTGGACATGAAGGGCAACCCGGACTCCGGCGGTATCTGGGCGCCGTGCCTGAGCTACGCCGACGGCAAATTCTGGCTGCTCTATACCGACGTGAAGATTGTCGATTCGCCGTGGAAAAATGGCCGCAACTTCCTCGTCACCGCGCCGTCCATTGAGGGGCCATGGAGCGAGCCGGTCCCGATGGGCAACGGCGGGTTCGATCCGTCCCTGTTCCACGACGACGATGGCCGCAAATACTACCTCTACCGCCCGTGGGGGCCGCGCCATCACAGCAACCCGCACAACACCATCGTGATGCAGGCGTTTGACCCGCAGACCGGCACCCTCTCGCCCGAGCGCAAAACGCTGTTTACCGGCACGCCGCTCTGCTACACCGAAGGGGCGCATCTTTATCGCCACGCGGGATGGTACTACCTGATGGTTGCCGAAGGCGGCACCAGCTACGAGCACGCCGTCGTGGTGCTGCGTGCAAAAACCATCGACGGGCCGTACGAGCTTCACCCGGATGTGACGATGATGACCAGCTGGCACCTGCCGGAGAACCCGCTGCAAAAGAGCGGCCACGGCTCGCTGCTGCAAACCCACACCGGGGAGTGGTATATGGCCTACCTTACCAGCCGCCCGCTGCGCCTGCCCGGCGTGCCGCTGCTGGCCTCAGGCGGACGCGGTTACTGTCCGCTGGGGCGCGAGACCGGCATCGCCCGCATTGAATGGCGCGATGGCTGGCCGTACGTGGAGGGCGGTAAGCACGCGCAGCTGACCGTGAAAGGCCCGCAGGTGGCGGAGCAGCCTGGCGCGGTTCAGGGTAGCTGGCGGGATGATTTCGATGTCAGCACGCTTGACTCGGAACTGCAGACCCTGCGCATTCCGTTCGACGACACCCTCGGCTCGCTCACCGCGCGCCCCGGCTATTTACGGTTGTACGGCAACGACTCGCTCAACTCGACCTTTACCCAGTCGACCGTGGCGCGCCGCTGGCAGCACTTCATCTTCCGGGCCGAGACGCGGATGCAGTTCTCGCCGGTTCACTTCCAGCAGAGCGCGGGGCTGACCTGCTACTACAACAGCAAAAACTGGAGCTACTGCTTTGTGGACTACGAGGAGGGGCAGGGCAGAACGATTAAGGTTATTCAGCTCGACCACAACGTGCCGTCGTGGCCGCTGCACGAGCAGCCCATTCCCGTGCCGGAGAGTGCGGAGAGCGTCTGGCTAAGGGTGGATGTGGATGCGCTGGTCTACCGCTACATCTACTCGTTCGACGGCGAGACATGGCACACCGTGCCGGTGACGTATGAGGCGTGGAAGCTGTCGGATGACTATATCGGCGGGCGCGGCTTCTTCACCGGCGCGTTTGTGGGACTGCACTGCGAGGACATCAGCGGCGACGGCTGCCACGCTGACTTCGACTACTTCACCTACGAGCCGGTCTGACGGCTCAGGCCGGGTAGCCCAGCGCGCGTGAGAGCTGGAGCCCGGCCTGCTGAAGCTGCTCGCGGAAATCAGCCAGCTCTGCGTCGTCCACGCGGGAGGTCAGCGTCGACAGGCTCAGGGCAGCAATGACGCGGGACTCGTGGTTCCACACCGGCACCGCCACGCAGCGCACGCCCTGCTCGTTCTCTTCGCTATCCAGGGCATAGCCCTGCTCGCGGGTCTGCGCCAGGGCACTCATTAAGGCTTCGCGAGAGGCAAGGGTAGAAGGGGTATAGGTGGTGTACTGATAGCCCTCCAGCAGGGCGTTCAGCTCGGCCTCGCCCAGCCAGGCAATCAACACCTTGCCGATGGCGGTGGCGTGAACCGGCAGGCGGCGGCCGATGCGCGAATAGGCGATGGCAGCGAGCTTGCCTTCAATCTTCTCGATATAGACCCCTTCACGCCCGTCCAGGATCCCCAGATGGGTAGTCTGCCCGGTTCGCCGGGACAGCTCCGTCAGCCAGCCTTTCGCCTTCTGCCGAATATCCATCGAGCCCACGACAAAATGCCCGCGCTCGACCAGCTTCATGCCGAGGCGATACTTACCGTTCTCCGGGTTCTGATCGATATAGCCGTGAAGCTGGAGGGTTTTCAGCAGCGAGTGGAGGGTACTCTTGCTCAGCCCCATCAGTTTGCTGATGTCGGTGATCTTAAGCTCGGTGGCCTGCTCGTTGAACAGGTCGAGGATCTGCAACGCACGTTCAACAGACTGAATAATCGGCATAATGCTGGTATGTCCACGCTGGAATTAAGGCGAAAACGTACCTTTTTCGGGGTGAAAAATCAATGAAATGGAGCCGGTTTGCCCGGCGGCGCTTCGCTTGCACGGGCCTACGGGACTTGTAGGCCGGGTAAGCGCAGCGCCACCCGGCAACAAAGGCGGCTACATTATTGTTAGCGGGGGACATCAATTATTATCCCGAGCGGCGACAGACTGGATTTTCCAGATCCCATCTTCTTTCACCATGCAATCAATGACGGTGTGCTGGGTCTTTTTGCCAAACGTGATATTCACGTTTACACAGACCGGGTCTGAATCATACGAATCAATAGCCACATTCTCAGCCCAGTCCTCGCCGATATACTGCGATTTCATAAAAAAATCCGCCTCGTAAAATTCAGCGTCGGCATAACGGGGATCGTCTGCATGACGTAATTTTTTCATGGTGCTGGCCGTAACGAACTTATCGATTTCATTTCCCTGTTGGATGGGATAACGATCGTTGTTCACTTGTTTGACGTACCAGCGATTGAATTCAAGGGCGCGCTGCATCGGTATCTGAAAATCTTCGGCCCCCAATGCTGCTGTGCTGAATAACACAATTAAGATGAGCTTATTCATATTAATAATGCCTGTATAAGGTTATTGCTGGCTGAAGTTGGCGATAGGTTGGCCCCGGGTACAGTGTTCTCTGTTTAAAATCTGAATACCAGGTTCCAGCGCCATCGTAAATACAGACATGCCCGTACTGATTCGGGCCGGGCAAGGCATCAATCACCGCGATATCCCCCTCTATGGGAGTGCCATAGACTTTTGAGAATCCTGCTTTTTCAAGAGAACGCCAGAAATCCTTAGCGTTTGCCCCTTCGATTTTAAGCCCTCCGGCTCGAATGGCGGCGGCGATTGCTCGAGCGCAATAGTGTCCAGTATGGGTTAGTGCGTGGCTACGGGCGTATGACACAGCTTCATGTTTATTCCATGACATAAAAAATCCTTATTAATGAAATGCAGCAATAAGGAAATATTACGCCGATAATATACGGTGTTTTGTAATTGATAATGACCTGATATTAACCATTATCTACTCAATAAATAATGGTTAATAAAAACATAAATTCTTATTATGGTTAATGTCTAGTTGAGAAAGCGTCAGTAAAATGAATTTTTCTGCCTGACGATAACGCTGTTGTCGTTTTTAGGTTTTTCTCCCTCTCCCCGTGGGAGAGGGCCGGGGTGAGGGCACCAGCGCTCAGAGGACCCAATCACTCCCCAAGCGTCGCCACCATCACCGCCTTAATCGTATGCATCCGGTTTTCCGCCTGGTCGAACACGATGCTCGCCGGTGACTCAAACACCTCGTCCGACACTTCCATCCCGCCGTGCAGATCGAACTCTTTCGCCATCTGCTTGCCGAGCGTGGTCTGGTCGTCATGGAACGCCGGCAGACAGTGCAGGAACTTCACGTCCGGGTTGCCGGTGAGCGCCATCATCTGCGCGTTCACCTGATACCCGCGCAGCAGCGCGATACGCTCCGCCCACTTCTCTTTGGCTTCGCCCATCGACACCCACACGTCGGTATAGATAAAGTCCGCGCCCTTCACGCCCGCCGCCACGTCTTCCGTCAGGGTGATTTTCCCGCCGTGCTTTTCCGCCAGCGCGCTGCACTCTGCCACCAGGCTCTCTTCCGGCCAACAGGCCTTCGGGGCCACCAGGCGTAGATCCAGCCCGGTCAGCGCCGCCGCTTCCAGCATCGAGTTGCCCATGTTGTTGCGCGCGTCGCCCGCGTAGACCAGCGTCATCTCGTTAAACGCCTTGCCCGGCAGGTGCTCCTGCATGGTCAGCAGATCCGCCAGCAGCTGCGTCGGGTGGAACTCGTTGGTCAGCCCGTTCCACACCGGCACGCCAGCATACTGCGCCAGCGTCTCGACGACTTCCTGGCCGTGGCCGCGGTACTGAATGCCGTCGTACATCCGCCCGAGCACCCGTGCGGTATCCTTAATTGACTCTTTATGCCCAATCTGGCTGCCGCTCGGCCCTAAATAGGTAACGCGCGCGCCCTGGTCAAATGCGGCAACTTCGAAAGAGCAACGTGTACGGGTCGAGTCTTTTTCGAAGATGAGCGCGATGTTTTTGCCAGTAAGCTTTTGTACTTCCTTGCCATTTTTTTTATCGGCTTTGAGCTGTGCGGCAAGGGTCAGCAGAGAAGTGAACTGTGCAGGGGTAAAGTCGAGCAATTTCAGAAAGTGTTTCTTGTACAGATCAGACATTTTATCCTCGCATGGCGAACGCCACTTATTGAATTAAAATTCACTTTATATGTGTAATTATTCATTTGCAACCCCGTTTCACAAATCTTTCCAACAAAGGTGGAGGCAAACCCGTCCGTGTGTGAAAATAGAAGTATCTGCCGCACTTTAAAGAGGATTGAGCCATGGCAAACCCGGAACACCTGGAAGAGCAACGCGAAGAGACGCGTCTGATTATTGAAGAACTGCTGGAAGACGGTAGCGATCCGGACGCGCTGTACACCATCGAGCACCATTTCTCTGCGGATGATTTCGACGCGCTGGAAAAAATGGCGGTAGAGGCCTTCAAGCTCGGCTACGAAGTGACCGAGCCGGAAGAGCTGGAAGTGGAAGAGGGCGACACCGTCATCTGCTGCGACATCCTGAGCGAAGGCGCGCTGAAGGCGGAGCTGATCGACGCGCAGGTCGAACAGCTGATGAACCTGGCCGAGAAGTTTGAAGTGGAATACGACGGCTGGGGGACCTACTTCGAAGATCCGAACGGTGAAGACGGCGAAGAAGGCGACGACGAAGATTTCATCGACGAAGACGACGACGGCGTGCGTCACTAAGCGTTTCAGGCGGTGGCGCGCGCCACCGCTTTTTTCAAGGCAGAACCATGGATTACCCGCAGATACTCGCCCCCGTACTCAACTTCCTCCAGTGCCCGACCCCGCAAGCATGGATTGATAAAGCCCGCGACCCGGCGAACCTGCCGCTGCTGCTCACCGACCACATGGTGTGCGAGCTCAAGGCCGCCCAGACCGCGCTGCTGCTGGTGCGTAAATACGTCGCCGACGAAAGCGGTGCCGATGCGCTGCTCGACTGGCTCAAGCCCTACGAACAGTTCACCTTCCGCGACGGCCCGGAGCCGGACTTCATCGCCCTGCACAGGCAGATTGGCAAAACCGTGATGCCCAAAACCGACGACCCGTGGGGCCAGGCGCTCATCGACAGCATGGTGCTGCTGATTAAAGAGGAGCTGCACCATTTCTGGCAGGTGCGTGAGGCGATGCTGGCCCGCGATATTCCGTACGTCAAAATCACCGCCAGCCGCTACGCCAAAGGGATGCTGAAGGAAGTGCGCACTCACGAACCCCTGACGCTGATCGACAAGCTCATCTGCGGCGCCTACATCGAAGCCCGCTCCTGCGAACGCTTCGCCGCGCTGGCCCTGTTCCTCGACGATGACTTACAGAAGTTCTATCTCTCGCTGCTGCGCTCGGAAGCGCGCCATTATCAGGACTACCTGACGCTGGCCCAGCAGGTGAGCGACGACGATATCTCACCGCGCATACAGCTTTTTGGCGAAATTGAAGCCACACTTATCTCGACACCGGACCACGAGTTTCGCTTCCACAGCGGCGTGCCGGTGTAAACCGGCACAACTCAAGGATAAGGATGCGAGATGAAAAAAACGTGGATCAGTACGGTCGTTGTTATTGTCGCGGCCGCCGCCGTGGCGTTCTGGGTGTTCTTTGACAGGCAACGCGCTCCGGAAGCGCAGATTGATACCACCCTCAACGCGATGCCTGCCTGGCAGGTGATTAAGGAGCAGGAGCCCGCGCTGCATCAGCGCATCCTCGACCAGATGGCCGCCCTGCAAAAGGCCGGCGAGCCGGAGCAGCAGATTATCGACACCATCCAGCCGCAGATCCTGCATTTGCAGATGTCGCGTCTGCAAAACGCCCCGGACGCCAACGTGGTGAACTACATGACCATCAATATGGAGCAGACCGCCGCCATCCAGAAGGTGAGCGACGACGCCTGCTTCCGCTTCCTCTACCCGACGGTGAAGGGCGGCGTGAATCCGATGCGCATGCTGGATAAAGACCTGATGACGCGGCGCATGCAGGCCGACGCCGACATGATGCGTGCGGCCTACGGCAAAAACCGCCACACCGTGACGCAGGCCGAACGTGAGGCGGCTGTCGAGGATGTCCGGCCGGTTATGAAGGCGCTTGCCGATAAGTACGGCGAGGACATCCAGCTGTTGCAGATGCCGGAGAAGGCGGTGGGCAAGGAGAAGCTCTCCTGCGATATGGTGCAGGAGATGTGGGCGAAGGTGCTGGCGCTGCCGGAGCAGAAGGCGGCAGGGGTGATTCGTCTTGCAGTGTCTGAGCTGGAGTAACCAGGGCGCTGGTTTTTTGGGCACTTAGCGCGGGTTTCGCGCGTCGTCGCTTGCATGGCGGCGCGCGACAGGTATAATCCACAACGTTTCCGCATCCCCTTCAGTGCCGAAGTGGCGAAATCGGTAGACGCAGTTGATTCAAAATCAACCGTAGAAATACGTGCCGGTTCGAGTCCGGCCTTCGGCACCAAAAGATGTGAAAGAAGTCGCTTAAAGGCGGCTTTTTTTGTGTCAAAAATTCGATTATTGTGTATCTTTTCCGCTATAGTAACTTTTTCAAATTCAACGAATTTCCGCGCACTAACGGCCTTAGCATTACGCTGGGTTGTATATAATGGATAATTAATTTGATTTAAGTGGCTGTGCATATATGTTAAAGCCTCCTACCGAACATCCATGATTTTGGCTAAGAGCTTTCTCGCTGAATCTGAATTTGGTAGAAGGCCACATGCGAAGCATGTGATGTACCATATAGAACACGAGTATTTTTGGGTTATGAAAGTACCTGAAGCCCCACTATTCAAATACGCACTAGACGCTGCGCGAATGGTGTAAATTTGTGGAGAGAATACGGCAAAATGACTTTGAGAAAGTAGTGGCTAGCTAACACAAAGATGATGACCTTAGAGAGTTATCATCTATGAGATGTGTTAGATCACTGATGTTGCGGAATGTTCAGTAGAGATAACAGATTCATTTATATAGAATGGTTTTTATTTTTCCCTAGGGATCCTGCGGTTATGAGTGCGATCACATTACGTCAAGCGCTGAATGTACTTGCGAAGTCATCTTCATTTTCCGTTACTACAGTGACAGATCGTCAAAAGGATGAATTCGATCAGCTGAAATCACAACTCTTTGTTAAACAAGACATTGAGAGTGATTTGCAACAATACTTGGATACTGCGAAGCCAGGTGAAATAATCTTTTTGTGCGGGAGTAGCGGCGACGGGAAATCCGAGATTTTAACTCGTTGTAAGTCAGATCCTCGTTACCAGCATAAGTTTAGCTTCCACCTTGATGCAACACATAGTTTCGCCCCTCGCCAGTCAGCCATCGATGCATTAAATGATTTGTTTGACAGAAATCATCACTATTCGCAACCTCTTCTGATAGGCATTAATACTGGCATGCTAGCTAATTTTGCCAGAGAAGGAGCTGAACGCCATAAGATAATTCGTTCCACCATCGACAGATTTTTATCTGTAAAACCGGATGGGAAACGTCCATATCAACAAGCCCACTATTCTTTCTTTGATTTTGAGCACTACCCAAAATTTCACTTTGATGAAAATAAACAGTACTCAACTTTCATTAAGTCATTACTAAATAACTTGACGAAGGAAGAAGACGATAATTTATTCTATTTTATTTTTAGGAATGAAGAAGCTAGAAATCCGCATTTAAAAGAGGTAGCTAACTTTAAATTATTAAGTTTGCCTGGGGTACAGGACGTTATTATCACTCAGCTCTTTAAAGCAAGATTAATCAAGGACCAATTTGTTACAACAAGAACATTACTGGACTTTATATATCATCTTATTATGGGGCCTGGTTATCTATTCGATAATCTCTTCTCAATTGCTGAGAATGATTTGATTAAAAAAATCGCTGATTTTGATCCAGCAAGACTACATACATATGAACTTGATCAGTTTATTTTACGTTATGAGTTAGGATTGACTGACTCAGAGCTCGATAGTTTCCTGGGCGCACTCGAGATGTTACATATTAAATTTGACCGCCAAAGTGCTCAATCTGGAGAAGCAGCCTCATTGATTAGGCTCTTCTGGTTATTGCAATATGAATCTTTAGGCAATGACTACCACCAAAAATTTTCAGAATTCTTTAGTGAAGCACTTTTCGAGCGTTATTCAGAAATTTGGCACATGCACAAGAATTACACTGCCAATCCAGAACAAAAAAAATTGCTCAATCGATTTTATGCTTTTGAACTCATAGCAGGATTACAGCGCTATGCAAACCGTAAAGCGCCGGAATTAAGTATGCAAAAAGAAGAGTTCTTCTTGGGAGAATTTGGAGGAGTTAAATTAACTGCACCGGTAGAAGTGAAACCTGATTGGGAAGCTATTCATAATAAACATACCGCTCATCCAACGGGTTTTGACATCTACTTAAAGGTAGGACAAAACTCACTTCCCCCTGTTCATGTCGGGCTGAATCTCTTTGAACTTTTACACAAACTGAACAATGGCTATCGTCCTAATAAATATGATAAGAATGCCATAGTGCTTTTGGACGAACTTATTGAGCTGATTACTGACCAGGCCAAATCGAGTAGTGATATAAAATTTTATGATGGTAATTCTCGCGTTTATCGCGCGAAAGCAGATGAAGATATGATAACCATCAGTGGAATGGAGGGGTAAAGGAATGTATCCTATTAGCGCGGTATTAAAAGTTGGTAATAATCAGTTAGATAGTTACTTGCCGATACGTAATAAAAATAACGACATCAACTGGCAATTTGTCACTGGATTAGTGCTTAGTTATGCTCTTAAGCGTAAAGTTGAGGCTTATAATCCTGAGCAATTCCGTGAAGACTGCAAAATGCATCTACAGGAATTGCTTGATGAACCCTCTTTTTGGAATGTGCTTGAGCGAATGTACTTCTCCAATAAAGATATTTTTCGTGTCTCTCCACTATTTTTACTTTTTCATGCTCAATTTACAGGCGATAAAATAAGTGAAGGCTCGGCAGCAGATAAGCGTTTAGGAACACTTTTTGCTAATTTGATGGGTGACTTAAGCCTTAAGTATCCGATTCAAGATAAAATCAACTTCATTGAGCAAGAAATGTTGAATAAGCTTAATGAAAAAGTAAAAGTGCTGGGCAAAGGCCCATTTCCGGATGAACAACCATACCTCCCATACATGGTTACCTGTTTTCAATCAGATCTGGAGTTTTTATCCCAACATCCGCAATACCTTTTACAGGAATTGACCAATACTTTGCGCTTATACGCTTTTAGTTGGTGCGCACAGTTAGCTCTTAATGTGGATAACTGGCAGGAAGGCGAACCACAAAGCAAATCTTTATTTTTTATACTTGATAGCGAAAAAGCCAGCTCTGAACGGGAAAAAGTTAAACGTTATGGATATAAATTATTCGCAAGTCAAAGTGAAAAACTTTTCCCTATACTCTCTGCATTAGAAATTTTGCAATGGGGAAAAGGTGAGAAAAAACGTCCCCTATGGCAAATTTACCAGGACACTTTGAATGATCTTGGCTCATCTCCAAAGATAATAGAGGATCTTAATAATTATTTACAAGCATTCATAGAAGATCGCGGTCTTGCTTCACGTGAACGTGTTACAAACCTGGAAGGTGCATTCAAACAGTTAATCTCGGTATCCCTTGAACAATTCCAGGGTAAAAAAGATCGCGCAACTGTGAATCGTAAATATACGAATGAACTGGAAAGCGAGATTTGTACAGACTTTATTCAGGTTCGTGGTCGTGCGGGAAAAGTACTTGTATTGAATCAGGATCGTCTATTGTTACTGACCAATCTTACTGTTGGTAAAAATGATAAACTCAGATTGCATGAGTTACTAAGCGGCTTTGAACAGCGCGGTTTTTATCTCGATAACCAATCGGCTCAGACGTTGGTAGCGTTTTATGAGCGCATGGGGAATGTGGAGCGAATGAGTGACAGTGGAGATGCAGTGTATGTCCGTAAAACAGTATGAAATTTATTTAGCAGAAACTTTCATTGAATGGGTTAGCGATATCATTCAGCCAGGTGAACGCTACCAGTTCAAATCTCCAGATCCTGATAATGCTTTAAAACTCTGGCAGGCGTTTGTAGAACTGTCCGATGAAAAAAAACTTGAGATTGCTCCTGGCCAATTTGTACCAATCCTGTCCTGTAATGATGTGCAGCTTATTCCTGTTTTGCATGGTGGTGAAACTCCCGCATTTACTGAAAACTACATTTCTCATCTTCGCGATAAGGTAGCGGGACGAAGCGGAGCTTTTGCCCAAACGGCGTTGTTAATCATTCACAACAGCATGCTTGATACTCTAATCAACAGTACAAAAGACGTGGCGGATCCTGATGCCATCTGGTACCCGCAAACATTTTGCCATCAGTTGGAAAAACTAATTACCACTGACAGTAATCGCTCAGAGTTGTCCCGTTGTTTGTTAGATGATCAACTCGCAACAGTACTTGACGAAGGTGCTACTGTATTTGGTTTTTCATCTTTATACCGTCTGTTGGAGGATGGTAATTTAGATTTCTCAGAGCTCCATCTCTTCAAAGATGATGAACTGCTTAACTTTAGTCAAAAACAATTGCGTACTAGGCTTAATGAAAACAGGAAATTATATCGTCAGATTGAAGACTGTGTAGAGCGTTACAGTGGGCAACTGGAAAACGTTCTTACAGAATTTAGTACTAAATTCATTCAGGAGCACTTCGTTGATAAAGATGATTGGCGCGAGCTTGATTTCTCTGCGTACAGAAAAGAGAAAGAGCTGAATAGTGAGCAAAAGCTTGTACTTGAAACCGTTACGGTAGAAAACGGTGAGATTTGGCAACGAGCTAAGAGTGCGAGTAAGGCGGGAAAGCGCGATATAAGTTTGCTGGTTCAGGTTGTACCTGGGCAGTCGATTGTAGAGCTGGAGTTTAGTTTTCAAGGGAATGATCTTCAGGATGACCAGATAAAAATAGCCCATCACAGGCAACTAAAAAAAGAACATTTTTGGCGAACTAGCCGGGCAGGCGGGAAAACGTCTCGGATTATGGCATCGGTACCATTTGATGGTAAGCCGAGCTTCTTTAGCCTAGAAATCACTAATCGCAATAATTCCGCGGAAGAATATAAATTCCGACTTTTGCTCGTTGAACAAGGCCAGTTCTGGTTAAGAGAAATTCAACATTGCTACCGTATAGAACCCGGCAAAGGACAAATAACATTACAACTTGAAGATAATGAGCTTCGCATTGCAGAGTCAGGAAGTTTATCCTACATGCTGGATGGGGAAAGTGAGGATATTGATTGCCATCAATATGCTTTAGTTAATTTTGATACTTTAGCGAATCAAAGTGATTTGGTTCAGTTTACGCTCACTTCGGGTGATTCACGTCTGTTGTTTAATATCGAGGGACCGGGAGCTGAAGAAGGGTTAACGTTGCCGTTACTTTTCGACCAGAGCCGTTTTAGCAAACTTTTCAAAGAAGAGGGAAATGCAACCTATAACAGATCAAAGGGTCGCATTATACTTGAAAATACCGAGCATAAAGTTGTTGGTGTACGCCAACAGCTATTGATACTTGAAGCCTCACTAATTGATCACCGTTTACTTGGTATTGAAAGCGACGATAGATTTTTTGAACTGGATGAACTTCTGATTATTTACCCTGAACTTCATAATGCCTACAAGCAGCTATTTGCTTATTATGAAAGCCGAAATACATTGCCTAGCCTGGTGTCGTGGTCATCTGAATATCGTACTTTGATTAGTTACATTATCCATACTTTTGAAGCGCAATTACAGCAAATTAGTTTGAGCAGAGCATTGACCTCACAAGAAAAACGCCTTTTAGAGCTTGGTGTATGTCGCATCGATTCTTGTGAGCGGTTATCTCCGCTGCATCCCTTGGTACTTGCTTATCATTTACAGCTGGCAGAAGCTATTGTATCAGAGTTTGAAAAGCAAGCTTCGGGATCATTCGCAACTTTACCATCCATAACACTTGATCGTCTTGTTGTATCCGGATTAATGCCTTTTGTTTACCATAGTGAACATGAATATGCGCAATTGCAACCGATGGAGGAAAACCGCTTCTGGATTGAAGTTGTGCCTCAGCGTCAGGTGAGTCATGACTACGTTAAGCGTTTGGTAAAAGATAAACTCAATGAGTTCACGGATGCTTATGCTCGACTATTTCAAAGTGCAGGGAACAACGCATTAATTGTTAATGCTATTAACCAAGGTAATGCAAAAGAGCTTTTTTTAGGATTAGTAGAATATTTTAAACAGGAAAAAGAAGACGCTATTGCAATACATGTTAACTGCTATGACGTACATTTATTACCTAACATGTTCGACCACTTTGCTGAAAGTGGTAGCTATGATCAGCTTAAAAATGACCTGGATCTTAATAGCGGATCATGGCGTGCTGAAGCTGATATGCTGATTGATCTTTTGCGCAGCCGGTTAACATTTAGCAAATTCGTGTTGCCGTCTGAAAGTGAAAATCTTGCGTATGCCCATTTAGCTTTTTTCACCAATACGGCCCCGGTGGATTGCCGGCAAATTCGCATTGAAGATGCTTCGAGCGGGGTTCTTTGCCATGGACTAATTGCGGGAGAAGGCGCGGAAACGCAAGGAGATGCTTACTTTACTGCATTTGGCTTACGTGGCGTTGATACTGCACCTTATATCGCTTTACGATTGGCTCATTTAATTGGTTGCCTGTGGCAGCCTGCACGACAGAGTAATAGTCAGTATCACGGACAGGGAATTGGCTTGGCTGTCAGCGGTAGTTTTAAACAACTTCTTAACTATTCTTATAATAGTGCACTTTGGACGACTATTATAGATCCTAAAGTAACGCTTGATTTTTTCACAAATCAGAAAGATGTCGTGCTCATTCACTATTCTGATCAATACACTAGTTGTGCAGGTTATGATGCCGTTACAGTGACTAAACAAGTTGACTTATTTCTTCGTCTGCTTAAGACAGAGAATCAATCTGATCAGCGTGCAGTGGACAGTCAACATTTGCTTGCGGAGTTCAATGCCTTTAACGGCGAGTGGTTATTGAAAATGTTGCGCTCTAGCGATAAAGAACGTAAGGAGAAGCACGGCATCATTGGTGCGTATAAATTTGTGCAATCAATGTTGAGCAAATCCGATATTTGCTGGATTCCTCTTTCGGTTGCAGAAATGATTCGAGTGTCAGGTAATGTCGGGCTGAAAATGAAAGAAAGCGATTTATCACGAAATCTTCAGGGATATCGCAAAGGAGCTATCTCAGACGATGTCCTTTTTGTTGGTTTTAAAGAGGATAATCTTTATTTATTACCACTTGAAGTTAAAACGGGTGCACGCCCTGACTACAATTACGCAGGTCAGCAGGCACGCGAACTAAAACGTTACCTGGAGCAAGATATCCTGGAGCCTAAAACCTTGGCTTCACAGCTATATCGAGCGCTTTTCATTCGCCAGGTACTTATGCAGGTAGAAAAATTGCGTCTCTATGGTGTTTTAGATAACTCTAAACTCTCGCCATTACTTAATCGACGCGAATGGTGGCTAACGGGTGATTATCATTTAGGTGAACTGAATAACTATGCGGAAGGCTTTATTGTCGCACATGTAGATAGTGGAACCTGCTTTGATCTATCTTATAAAGAGACGGCAGATAATATTTTACAGATTGAAATTCCTTATTCGCTGTTGTCATCATTGATTACTTCGCAAGGCGGTCAAGAATCATTAGCGGAACGCTATCGTGTGCCTGAGAAATATATTCTTAAACCGGCATGTGATAGCATTGTGGAAAATTCAGATAAGATAATTACACATACAGCATCAGTGGTTCATGAAATAACAAATGAATTAGAAGAAACATCCAAGCCTGAAGAGACATCGATAACTTATGTAAGGAATGATAAACCATTACAGGTATTATTCGGCCATGATGCCGTACATCAATATCCACTATACTGGGAGCCAACTAATACAGCGAAGTTTATGAATACCAATACGGGGATTATTGGCACAATGGGAACTGGTAAAACCCAGTTTACTAAGTCATTAGTTACTCAGCTTATGCGTAATCAGACTTGTAACGTTGATGGTAAACCCATTGGCTTACTTATTTTCGATTATAAATCAGACTACGTGGATGAAGCTTTCCTCCATGCAACAAATGCTAGAAAATACAAGTTGTTCAAGCTTCCCTACAATCCCTTGTCATTGTTTGGTGACACTCCAATGTTGCCGATCCATACTGCAGGCGGGTTGTCCGAAACGATGGCTAAAGCTTATGGTTTGGGCCATAAACAGCAGCTTAAGTTAGAAAATCTCATTCTTGAATGTTATGACGCAGCGGGTATTTCACCAGAAGATCCTTCTACATGGTCAAGAACCGCGCCAACGATTGAAGATGTGTGGCAACGGTTCCTCGATCAGGAGAAAGTTGAAGAGGATTCATTATACGCAGCATTGTCCAAACTGGCTCGTTACAAGATATTCGAAACTGTTCCTGAACATATGACAAGTCTCTACGAATTGATTGATGGAGTCACTGTAATTGAATTGGCTGGCTATCCGCCGGAAGTTCAAAACCTGGTAGTCGCGCTGACATTGGACCTATTTTATGCTCAGATGCAAAAGCGTGGTAAACCGGTTGTAAGAGGCGACTATCGTCAGCTCACCAAGATGATTCTCGTGGACGAAGCCGATAACTTTATGCGTCAGGATTTTTCAAGCTTACGTAAGATTCTGAAAGAAGGACGTGAGTATGGGGTTGGCGCAATCTTGTCCACCCAAGAAATAACTCACTTCAAAACTGGTGAGAATAATTACGCTTCATATATTCTCACATGGGTGATACACCGCGTATCTGAGATAAAAAATGCTGATATTAAAGCAGTTTTTAACATCGATGATAAGAATGAACAAGAGTCTTTGATGGGGCAGATTCGTCAGCTTGAGAAGCACTACAGCCTGTATGTCGATGGTAAAAAGCAGGTAGCAAAGATGCGTGATCGGGCGTTTTGGGAATTACAGACTACAATCGTTAAGGAATAATTAAGATGGCTACTGTTACAGACTTTATTATTTTAAACAAGAAACTTGAAAAGCATTTTAAATTGCTTTGTGATATTACGGGGTTCGATAGTTCCTGTTCGCTTACAGAATTGGATAAGAAAAGATTTGGTTTCTATTTCTATATCTTAGAAAATGTCTGTGATATTGATGGTGATTACG
>NZ_JADBRE010000058.1:0-395 GCF_014930525.1 Enterobacter cloacae complex sp. S1 | reverse complement strand
CGCCGGTACGGTGATCCCAAGCTGGGACAACATATTATTGAGGCTCTGGCCCGTAAACGGCGCCTGCATCGTCTGGTCGCCCGTGCCATCAAGCCCCACCACCAGCCCGTAGCCCATTAGCGAGTTGGAGCGTACCCCCTGCACCGTGGCCAGATCGCGAATTCGCTCGGCCTGCGCCGGCGTGTACAGCATCGGAATGCTGAGCAGCAGGCCGAGAAATAACAGAATGGATTTTGTATTCATCGTCGTATCAAAAAGGAGAAAGGTTCAGGAACAGGCGTTGCAGCCAGCCCATCGTCTGCGCTTCGTTGATGTAGCCGTTGCCGACATACTCAATGCGCGCATCCGCCACCTGAGTTGAGGGCACGGTGTTGGCCCCGCTGATGGTGCGAGGG
>NZ_JADBRE010000057.1:0-1091 GCF_014930525.1 Enterobacter cloacae complex sp. S1 | reverse complement strand
GCTGCAATCACTACCGTACTGGCTAAAACCTACGGCGGTGCTGCTCGTGCTTTCGACCAGATCGATAACGCACCAGAAGAAAAAGCTCGTGGTATCACCATCAACACCTCTCACGTTGAGTATGACACCCCGACTCGCCACTACGCACACGTAGACTGCCCAGGCCACGCCGACTATGTTAAAAACATGATCACCGGTGCTGCGCAGATGGACGGCGCGATCCTGGTTGTTGCTGCGACTGACGGCCCTATGCCTCAGACTCGTGAGCACATCCTGCTGGGTCGTCAGGTAGGCGTTCCTTACATCATCGTGTTCCTGAACAAATGCGACATGGTTGATGACGAAGAGCTGCTGGAACTGGTAGAGATGGAAGTTCGTGAACTGCTGTCTCAGTACGATTTCCCAGGCGACGACACTCCAATCGTTCGTGGTTCCGCGCTGAAAGCGCTGGAAGGCGACGCAGAGTGGGAAGCGAAAATCATCGAACTGGCTGGCTACCTGGATTCTTACATCCCAGAACCAGAGCGTGCGATTGACAAGCCATTCCTGCTGCCAATCGAAGACGTATTCTCCATCTCCGGTCGTGGTACCGTTGTTACCGGTCGTGTAGAGCGCGGTATCATCAAAGTGGGTGAAGAAGTTGAAATCGTTGGTATCAAAGAGACTGCGAAGTCTACCTGTACTGGCGTTGAAATGTTCCGCAAACTGCTGGACGAAGGCCGTGCTGGTGAGAACGTTGGTGTTCTGCTGCGTGGTATCAAACGTGAAGAAATCGAACGTGGTCAGGTACTGGCGAAGCCAGGCTCAATCAAGCCACACACCAAGTTCGAATCTGAAGTGTACATTCTGTCCAAAGACGAAGGCGGCCGTCATACTCCGTTCTTCAAAGGCTACCGTCCACAGTTCTACTTCCGTACAACTGACGTGACCGGTACCATCGAACTGCCAGAAGGCGTAGAGATGGTAATGCCAGGCGACAACATCAAGATGGTTGTGACGCTGATCCACCCAATCGCGATGGACGACGGTCTGCGTTTCGCAATCCGTGAAGGCGGCCGTACCGTTGGCGCGGGCGTTGTTGCTAAAGTTCT
>NZ_JADBRE010000056.1:0-751 GCF_014930525.1 Enterobacter cloacae complex sp. S1 | reverse complement strand
GATTTAACAGTCCTTCAGTTAACAAGCAAAGCGCATTAGAATATTTGATTTTCTTCTCTCTATCATACCAAAAGAGACCAGGAGGTATATTTTCTTTAAGGGTTCCCTTCGTTGAATTAGAGTAATTCTTTTGAATTTCAGCAGCCAATAGCCTCGCTTGACTTGATAATTCTTTTAATCTGCTAATAGCCTTTTTAGCTACAGGTATCATTAAAGTTGGAATCCATTTTATATTGCCTTCATACCCTTTTGCTGAAAAAAATCTTAAACCGTATCTTTGAATGCCCTTTCCATCACATTCTGTGATTTCACAATCCGCTGGCAAAGCTAAAATTTCCGATATCCTACTCGGTGCACACATAAGTAAAGCAAGCACAGATGTAGTAAATATATCTCTTGACGATAATTGTTCATCCCGCTTTGAAAAAATCTCAGCAATCGCAATAACTGATTTGATATCAGGCAATCTAGAATGGCCTTCCAGTGAAGAATCATAACCAGTCCAAGACTGAGTAATCCTATACCTAATTGGATTTACCCAAAATAAATAAAATGAGTTAGTCATCCTATTATCATTTAAAAATGAACTCAATTTCTCAAGTTCTTTCCCAATAGCAAATGCATGTGCTTTAGAATACTTTTCAGAGGCTATCCTTATGCATTCATCAAAGATTGAATTGTTGCAATAGTTTACATTAGCTTCCATATTGATCTTAAGTAAAACGAATTCGACAATCTTCAACATTGATAA
>NZ_JADBRE010000055.1:0-1642 GCF_014930525.1 Enterobacter cloacae complex sp. S1 | reverse complement strand
CTGGGCAATGCACAAGCGCGACGACGGTTTTGTGGTGGTGGACGAGGATGTCTGCATCGGCTGTCGCTACTGCCACATGGCCTGCCCGTACGGCGCGCCGCAGTACAATGCCGCCAAAGGTCACATGACCAAGTGCGACGGCTGCCATAGCCGCGTGGCGGACGGCAAAAAGCCCATCTGCGTCGAGTCCTGCCCGCTGCGCGCGCTGGACTTTGGCCCGATTGAAGAGCTGCGCAAAAAACACGGTCAGCTTGCTGCCGTCGCGCCGCTGCCGTCTGCCCACTTCACGAAGCCGAGTATTGTGATTAAACCTAACGCCAACAGCCGTCCGACGGGTGACACCACCGGCTACCTGGCAAACCCGAAGGAGGTGTGAGATGGGAAGTGGATGGCATGAATGGCCGCTGGTGATCTTCACCGTTTTCGGGCAGTGCGTGGCCGGCGCGTTAATCGTGATGGGCTTCGTCTGGCTTAAGGAAAATGATGACAAGGCCAGCATGCGCATCGTGCGCAGCCTGTTTTTTCTCTGGCTGGTAATGGGTATTGGGTTTATGGCCTCGGTACTGCATCTTGGCTCCCCGCTGCGTGCCTTCAACTCGCTTAACCGCGTGGGCGCGTCAGCGCTGAGTAATGAGATCGCGGCGGGTTCGATCTTCTTTGCCGTGGGCGGTTTCTGGTGGCTGGTGTCGGTTATCGGTAAAATGCCCCCAGCTTTGGGCAAAATCTGGCTGGTTGTCAGCCAGATCCTGGGCATCGTTTTTGTCTGGGCGATGACCCGGGTCTATCAGATTGAGACTGTCCCGACCTGGTATACGGGTTACACCACGCTGAGCTTCTTCCTGACGATGGTTCTGGCTGGTCCTCTGCTGGCCGCGCTGCTGCTGCGCGTCGCAAACGTGACATTCAAAGGTACTCTTGCTGCGTCAGTCAGCGTACTGGCACTTATCGTCTGCGTGGCGGTCGTCGTGTTGCAAAGCAATACGCTGGGGACAATACAGAGTTCCATCCAGCAGGCTAACGCCCTGCTTCCGGATTATGGTTCGCTTCAGGTATGGCGCATCGCGTTGCTGGCGGCGGGTTTAGGCTGCTGGATCTGCCCGCTGATTCGTCGTCAGGAGCCAAAAACGCTCGGCCTGTTTGCAGGTGTCGTGCTGGTGGCGCTGGGTGAACTGATTGGCCGTGGGCTATTTTATGGTCTGCATATGACCGCAGGGTTAGCAATTGCAGGTTAACACAGGTGCGCGGGGCTACCCGCGCGCAAGTAAGGAAAGTTGTAATGAATGACGTCTCACACCGCGAATCGTTCGCGTTCAGCGCCCGGGTACTGGGCGCGCTGTTTTATTTCGCTCCAGACAGCGAGCAGACCGCGCCGCTGGTGAGTGCCCTGACCGCAGGTGACTGGGTTCAGGACTGGCCGCTGGCGGAGGAAAATCTGCTGCCTGTCGCCAGTATGTTTAAGACCCCATCGGATGAAGCGTTGAAAGACGCCTGGCAGCGTCTGTTTATTGGCCCGTATGCCCTGCCCGCCCCCCCGTGGGGCTCGGTCTGGCTTGATCGCGAGTCCGTGCTGTTTGGCGATTCGACCCTCGCGTTGCGTCAGTGGATGCGTGAAAACCATATCGCCTTTGAGATGCAGCAGAAG
>NZ_JADBRE010000054.1:0-2161 GCF_014930525.1 Enterobacter cloacae complex sp. S1 | reverse complement strand
TGACCACGTCGAAGTAAGCAGCTCCGCGAAGCGGAGCTACTTAAGATAAATTCTATGTAGTTCCATGCTATGATTTAATTTTCAAGTTACAAAATCTAAATCTACAAATGTCCATTTGGGTGTAAAATTACACAATCCTATCTATACTAATACGAAATTCTTCAAAAACTCTTCCAAAGACTCGCCTGGATTATCGTTTTCTGATGAAATCATGCCTATTCTCCACTGTTCCAATATTTCCTCTTGAATTGGGTTTGGTCGCGGTAAGAAAATATAAGACTTTGGCTGTGCTTCTTCTAGCTTTTGCTCTTTCCAAAGCTTGGATAATTTATAAAATAGTAGTCTGATATTAATATCTGACAGACTATACCCAATAAAAAGAACCGATTTCCCGAGAACATCAGATCTAAACTTTATATCCAATGGAGTCTCAAACTCTAATCGTTGAAAGTAACTTGTTTCATCTAATACAATTGAACTATCGTCATCAAAGTCCCCATGAAACTTGATTATTTGCGTCTTATTATTATCTATTTTTGCAATATCAGAAACTGATGATATTTTTGTATACTCCTTACCATAGTTTGATAAGGCAGTTTCAATCCATCGGTCGTAATTTGTAGTATATATAATAGGAAAATTAGCTTTAGCTATGTACTCGTGAACTTTAGACTTTTTGATATCTATATCGCTAGAGTGCCACATTCTATCCATCCAGCTTCTAAGAGGCCCTATCTTGCCTTTTTTCAACTTGTAATACTCAGCTAACTCTAGTGCACTACCGAATGTACGATATATATCTGGGTCATAACCTAACTCAGTTGCAATGTGATCAACCAATTGACTCCATGATGGCAAACCTAAGTTCATTGACACACCAGCACCAACAAAAAGGATAACATTTCCTTTTTTATAATCAGCAAGTAATTGCTCCATTATTTTCCTCTCTCTAATAGATATTCTTTAAATTTATCGAAAGCTTTTTTCCTCATAGATATTTCATTTTTCCTGTCCCCCATCTCAGCAAAAGTCTCACTTTCGCCGTCAGGAATAAATATGCAATCCCATTGAAAATCTCGAGGGCCTTTTGGCACAGGAGATATCGTACCTTGAGTTTCACCTTCGAAAATATAGATTTTCATCGAATCACAATAGCCGATTATGGTTTTAGCAACTAAACGAGGGTTTTCACTTGTTCCTAATAATTGTGAAATTTTATCAGCTTGAAGCTTATCCCAAAATATTTGCGTTAAGCCACCCGGGAAACCATTGAGGCTTTCTATATATAGTCCAGTATGTTCGACAAAAACCGGTCTCCCAACTAATTTAAATGCTTTTAATAATTTATCTTTAATTAACGCATGGACATTTTCAGTTTGAATTTCATCTATAGAGTGTTCAGATGCTAATACAACTACTCCTGTACCTGATAGAATTTCATTTATTTCTTTAATTTTATGTCTATTTCTGGTTATGAATCGAATGTTCATTTCACACCTTTAAGAAAGCTATATCGCTTTTGAGTTTCATACATATTATCCATGACTATAAAATTCTTAGTCTCTTGCATAAATGCGACATAATCTTCACTCAAGCTTGATTTGTGAATAGCTGGATTATCTGAGCAAATCACAAACGGAACATTATGGTTAATCATTTCGCCAACTGGATGAGGATCGATATCAGAGACCGCACCTGTCAAACGATTACTAATAGGACAAACTTCAATGCAAATGTCCCGTTCTCTAATCAAATCCATTATCTCCGGAGATCTTATAACAGCAGTACCATGTCCGATACGATCAGCTCCATAACTAATTATGGCATTCCTTATGTTATCAGCATTTCCAGTCTCACCCGCATGAATTGTTATGCCTAGTCCATATTTGTCTTTAGCACTTCTAAATAAACTTGCAGTCTCAGGCGGTGGTGTTATATCTTCATTACCAGCCAAGTCCAAACCAATCACCCCTGCTGGACATCCTAGACTTTTGTAAGCACCAAGAAGAGAACGAAGATGTTCGGGAGCATATTCACCACGCGTAATAGTTAGAATAAGCCCAGCTTGAATATTGAATTTTCTAGAAAAAAAGTCAATATCATCTAAAACCCACTTCAATGCTTCGGAAACAGAAATATTATTAAGGAGTGCTATGTATAT
>NZ_JADBRE010000053.1:0-6912 GCF_014930525.1 Enterobacter cloacae complex sp. S1 | reverse complement strand
CGCTGGTGGATACGCTCGATAACCTGCTGATGGTGGGTGCCTACGGCTGGGCGTTTAACAAGCCGCAGCGCAAGCTCTACTACAACATGACCATCACCGGCACTTCGGTGGTGGTGGCGCTGTTTATCGGCGGCCTGGAAGCGATGGGTCTGCTGATGGACAAGTTCGCCCTCAGCGGCGGCGTGTGGGATCTGATTGGCGCGGTGAACGATAACCTGGGCGACGCCGGATTTGTGGTGGTCGGGCTGTTTGTCGCCTGCTGGCTGATCTCGATGGCGAACTATCGCTGGCGCGGTTATGACGCGCTGGTGGTGCGCTCCTGACGCTGAAAGTGTAGCGATAAAAAAAGCCCCGGGACATCGGGGCGGTGGACAACAAAATCCAAAGGTTAAGTAAGCGTGGCAGTACTGTAGGCCGGGTAAGCGGAGCGCCACCCGGCATGACGAGGGTTAAGCTGGTAGCGATTTCAGCAGCGCGAAGGCCTCCTTCATTCTGTCTTCGCTGACGACAAAGGCGCGCATCTGACCGTCGGTATCGGTGCCGCGCGCCACCATGCCCTGAGGCGAAAGGACAATCTCCCAGTCCAGATCCTGACGCTGCGTTTCACCTGCGAGATGCAGCGGTAGTTCCGGCGTTTTTACCTTCACCAGCATGGCGGGTAATTTCACCGGGGCGTTGCCGCCGAGCAGGTTTTTCGCCAGGAACATGGCGCTTAACTGAATCGGTTGCAGGAACGGCAGCACCTGGCCGTTAATTTCCGCGCAGTCGCCCAGGGCATAAATGTCCGGCTGGGTGGTTTGCAGGTAGCTGTCCACCTTCACGCCGCGATTGATCTCTGCGCCCGCGCGGTGCGCCAGCGCGGTTTCCGGGCGCAACCCCGTCGCCGCAATAACCACATCCACTTCCACGCTGCGGTTGCGGTCGAGCGTCGCACAAATGCCGGTTTCGGTTTTGCTTAGGCTCTGTAACTGCGATTTCAGCAGCAGATGCACGCCCATGTCGGTCAGACGATGCTGTAAGCGACTGCTTACTTCTGCTGGCATCAGCGCTGACAGAATGCTGGCCGCGTGGTCAACCAGGGTGACGGATTTTCCCGCCCGGCAGAAGTCCATCGCCAGCTCGGTGCCAATCAGCCCGCCGCCGACAATCATCACCCGCGTGGCGTCGCGTAACAGGGTCTCGCTGGCCTGATACTCCTGCTGGCTGTTGAGCGTGACCATCAGCTCGCGGCCCTCAACCGGCGGCACAAACGCCGATGCCCCCGTCGCCAGCACCAGCTTGTCGTACTGCCAGGTTTTATCTTTCGCGTTCACCACGTGGGCGTCGGCGTCGATATCGGTGACCCAGGTGTACGGAAACAGACGCAGGTTAAACTGTTCTGCGAACTCCCCCGCCGTCTGGCGGGTGAGATCGTCGGCGCGCTGATTCTGGCTAATGACGTGGCTTAAATCAGGCTTGTTGTACTCATCCATGCTGTCGGCGGCGATCACCGTCAACGGCACGTTAGCATCCTGTTTGCGGATATTTTTCACCAGCTGGCGGGCGGCAAAGCCCGAGCCGATAATGACGATGCCGTGGCTCATTTTGCCTCCGTTGCCAGTTCATCAAAGACGTCTTTCCCGAGGGAACATTCCGGGCAGAGGAAGTTGTCCGGCACCTCGCTCCACGGCGTACCCGGCGCGACATCCTGCAACGGCTCGCCCAGCTCAGGATCGTAAATCCACTGGCAGACGCTGCACTGCATGCAAGGGCCGAGGTCGGCAGCGGCAGGAGCGGCTTCTGCTACAGCTTTCGGCGTAACCGCCGCGGCGGGTGCGGTTTCCGGCAGCGGCGCAAGCGCCCACTGGCGGGCAATGTCGCGACCGTGCTGACGACAGATTTCCAGCGCGTCGAGATCCGGACGCCATTTCGCCTTCAGGCTCAGGGACATCTCAAAACCGGCATCCTGTAAACGGGTGGAGAGACGGTCTACCGCGCCGCCGCTCCAGCCGTGTGAACCAAAGGCGCTGGCGCGTTTGTTACGAAAGCGCAGGCCGGTCATCTCTTCTACCAGTCCGGCAATTTTCGGCATCATCACGTTATTCATGGTGGAGGTACCCACCAGCACGCCTTTGGAGCGGAAGACGTTGGTCAATACCTCATTCTTATCGCTGCGCGCCACGTTGAAGATTTTCACCGCCACGTTCGGGTCAACTTCGTTGATGCCCTGGGCAATGGCGTCCGCCATCATGCGGGTGTTGTTGGACATGGTGTCGTAGAAGATGGTGATGCGATCTTCCTGATAGTCCGCCGCCCACTTCAGGTACAGTTCGACAATCTGGGTTGGATTTTCACGCCATACCACGCCGTGGGAGGTGGCAATCATATCCACCGGCAGGTTGAAGCCGAGGATCTCGGTGATTTTTGGCGTGACCAGACGGCTGAACGGGGTCAGGATGTTGGCGTAGTAGCGCTGGCACTGTTCGAACAGCTCGGTCTGATCCACTTCGTCATTGAACAGACGTTCGTCGCAGTAGTGCTGGCCGAAGGCGTCGTTACTGAACAGCACCGCGTCACCGGTCATGTAGGTCATCATGCTGTCCGGCCAGTGCAGCATTGGGGTTTCCACGAAGATCAGCTGTTTGCCATTGCCGATATCCAGCGTGTCGCCGGTTTTCACGGTGTGGAAGTTCCACTCCGGATGGTGGTGGTGGCCGTTGATGGAGTCAATGGCGTTGGTGGTGCAGTAGATCGGGGTATCCGGAATGTGGGACATCAGCTCGGTCAGCGCCCCGGCATGATCCTCTTCCGCGTGGTTGATGATAATGTAGTCGATCTCATTCAGATCGATTTCGCTGCGCAGGTTCTGCACGAACTCGCGGCTGAATTTGTGATCGACGGTATCGATCAGGACGTTTTTACCTTCACGAATGAGATAGCTGTTGTAGCTGCTGCCGCGCAGCGTTTTGTATTCCGTCCCGTGAAAATCACGTACTTCCCAGTCACGTTGACCCACCCAATGAATGTTATTTTTAACCAGAATAGACATAGCAACCTCAACTTAATACGGCGTTTTCAAATAAGATGACTGTCATATATCAAGTTGCGTGCCAACTTTTTAACTTGTTGAAAATAATGTGTTTTCGTTTCGATGCTCCTTAGTGGGTAGTCATTTTGACTATCTTAAAAATTGTCAATATGACACTATGTATTGTCAAAATGACAGTGAGGCAGAGATGAGCTTTTCCGTAGATGTGCTGGCGAAGATCGCCATAGAACTGCAAACCGGTATTGGTCATCAGGACCGCTTTCAGCGGCTGATCTCCACGTTGCGCCACGTGCTGGATTGCGATGCGTCGGCGCTGCTGCGTTACGAAGGGCGGCAGTTTATTCCGCTGGCTATCGACGGTCTGGCGAAGGACGTACTCGGGCGGCGCTTTACCCTGGAGGGCCACCCGCGTCTGGAAACCATCGCCCGCGCGGGTGACGTGGTGCGTTTCCCGGCAGACAGCGATCTGCCCGATCCTTACGACGGCCTGATCCCCGGACAGGAGAGCCTGAAGGTGCACGCCTGTATCGGCCTGCCGCTGTTTGCCGGGCAGAACCTGATTGGCGCGTTAACCCTCGACGGCATGTCGCCGGATCAGTTCGATACCTTCAGCGACGAAGAGCTACGGCTGATTGCCGCGCTGGCGGCCGGGGCGCTGAACAACGCCCTGCTGATAGAACAGCTGGAGAGCCAGAATATTCTTCCGGGTAGCCCTACGGCGTTTGAGCAGGTGGCGCACACCGAAATGATCGGCCTTTCGCCGGGCATGGCGCAGCTCAAAAAAGAGATTGAGATTGTCGCCGCGTCTGATTTGAACGTGCTGATCTTCGGGGAGACCGGCACCGGTAAAGAGCTGGTGGCAAAAGCGATCCACGAAGCCTCGCCCCGTGCGGTGAATCCGCTGGTCTATCTCAACTGCGCGGCGTTGCCGGAAAGCGTGGCGGAAAGCGAGCTGTTCGGACACGTCAAAGGGGCCTTTACCGGGGCGATCAGCAACCGCAGCGGCAAGTTCGAAATGGCTGATAACGGCACGCTGTTCCTCGATGAAATTGGCGAACTCTCCCTTTCGCTTCAGGCCAAACTGCTGCGGGTGTTGCAGTATGGCGATATTCAACGCGTGGGAGACGATCGCAGCTTACGCGTGGATGTGCGCGTGCTGGCGGCGACGAACCGCGATCTGCGCGAAGAGGTGCTGGCGGGGAATTTCCGCGCCGATCTGTTCCACCGTCTGAGCGTGTTCCCGCTCACGGTGCCGCCGCTGCGCGAGCGGGGCGAGGATGTGGTTCTGCTGGCGGGCTTTTTCTGCGAACAGTGTCGGCTCAAAATGGGGCTTTCCCGCGTGGTGCTAAGTCCCGGCGCGAGGACGCACCTGCTGAGCTACGGCTGGCCGGGTAACGTGCGTGAGCTGGAACATGCGATCCACCGCGCGGTGGTGCTGGCGCGGGCAACGCGTTCGGGGGATGAAGTGGTTATTCATGCGCGCCATTTCGCGCTGCATGAGGAAACGATGCCGCCCGTGAAGCCGGTGATACCTGAGAGCGTGAACGAAAACCTGCGCGAGGCGACGGATGCGTTCCAGCGTCAGATGATCGCCCGCGCGCTGGAGCAGAATAACCGCAGCTGGGCGGCGTGCGCGCGGGCGCTGGAGATGGACGTCGCCAACCTTCACAGGCTGGCGAAACGTCTGGGGCTGAAGGGTTAAATAATCCCCGCCTGGTAGAAGTCTTGCAGGTTGATCGCGCCGCACAGCCTGCCGTGCTCGTCCACCACCGGCGCGGCGGTGATTTTGCGCTTCATCAGCACCTCTTTGGCTTCAATCGCGCGGCTGTCGGCATTCAGCGTCAGCCCGCCCTGGGTCATTGCTTCGGATACCCGCGCCTCCAGCTTGCCGCCGCCCACCAGCCAGCGGCGCAGGTCGCCGTCGGTGAAGACGCCCTTAACCTGGCGGTCATTGTCGCATACCGCAACCAGCCCCAGCCCGGTGCGGCTCAGCTCCAGCATGGCGTCCATCACGCTGGTGTCGAGTTTGACCTGAGGAATGGCATCGTCCGTGCGCATCAGGTGGTGAACTTTGTTGAGCAGACGAGCCCCAAGCGCGCCCGCAGGATGGGAGCGGGCGAAATCTTCCTCATTAAAACCGCGCGCCTGCATCACCGCCATCGCCAGGGCGTCGCCCATCATCAGGGTGTTGACGGTGCTGGAGGTCGGTGCCAGGTGCATCGGACAGGCTTCGCGCTCAACGGAAATATCCAGCGTTGCTTTCGCGGCCAGCGCCAGCGGCGAACGGGATTTGCCGGTCATCGCTAACAGGGCCACCGATTTTTCTTGCAGGCGAGGGATGATGAGATCCAGCTCTTTGGCTGAACCGGAGTAGGAGATAAACAGCATCACGTCGCGGCTTTCGATCATCCCCAGATCGCCGTGCAGCGCTTCGGCAGGATGCACGAAGAACGCCGGGGTGCCGGTGCTGGCAAGCGTCGCGGCAATCTTCTTGCCGATATGACCGGATTTACCGATACCCGCCACGATCACTTTGCCCTCGCAGTGGATAATGGTGTTGGCTGCACGAACAAAATCCTCACCCAGACGCTCCGGCAGGCGGCTGGCTTCCTGTAGCTCCAGCAGCAGGGTCTGACGGCCTGCGTTTAACAGAAAATCACTCATTTTTCTCTCCGGTTACGATCACGTCGATGCCCTTCGCTTCCAGCGCTTTTTTAAATGCCGGATCGATACCTGCGTCGGTAATCAGCTTATCGACGCTTTCAAGGCTACAGACAATGTTGGGGCTTTTACGGCCAAATTTCGACGAGTCCGCCATCAAAATCACTTCCCGCGCGGCGTTGCACATCGCTTTGCTGACGCTGAACACCTCGTTGAAGGTGGTCACGCCCGCGTTGAGGTCGATGCCGTCCGTGCCCATAAACAGCTTATCGAAGCTGAAGTGGTCGAAGGCATTCTCCGCCAGCTGCCCGTGAAACGACGCGGATTTTTTACGGAAGGTGCCACCGGGCATCAGGATGGTCTGCTCGCTGTCGAACTCTGACAGGGCATTGACGATGTGCAGGCTGTTGGTCATCACGGTGATGTTATTAAAGCGGCTGAGCAGCGGGATCATCTGTAGGACGGTACTGCCTGCGTCGAGGATAATGGAATCGCCGTCCTGGATAAATTTGACGGCGGCTTCGGCAATCAGCGCTTTCTGGTGAGTATTGATCAGCGTTTTGTGGTCGATAGGCGGGTCGGCTTCGTCTTTATTGAGCACCACGCCGCCGTAGGTACGAATGACGGCGCCGGAGTTTTCGAGCAACACCAGGTCCTTGCGTATTGTCGTGCCGGTGGTGTCAAAGTAGTGGGCCAGATCCTCTACCGAGCACTTTCCCTGCTTTTGCAGATGCTCAAGTATGGCCGCCTGCCGCTGACGTGGTTTCATAGGCGCTTCGTTCCTTACGTTGCGAAATGATAATTCCGCAAGTTTATAACTTTCACAACGAAATTATCCATGTTTCAGATTAAGCGCTAATGATAGTGCATTCTGACAGAGTGAATCATGGGGGAAGATCACATCAGGTTGTAATTCATGCAGCGAAATGCCGTCGATCGCCTGGATTTTGGTCGGACGGGCAAACACCGTTACGCCGCGCATGATGAGGGAATCGCAAACCATATTGTTTTCATCCAGCGCAACAGCGACGACAACCCGCGGTTTAAAGCGGCCGCCGGAACGCCCGACGCCCACGCGGCCTTTCTGGCACAGGGCATCAAAGGCGCGGTTAAACTGATGGATTTGCCAGCCGCCAAACGCCATCTGGCAAAGCCAGGCGAGGGCGGCGACGGTGATGAGTGCGGTGACCATATCGGCTCCTTAACTGCCGGGTGGCGGCTGC
>NZ_JADBRE010000052.1:0-433 GCF_014930525.1 Enterobacter cloacae complex sp. S1 | reverse complement strand
TAGGGGAACCTGCGGTTGGATCACCTCCTTACCTTAAAGAACCTGCCTTTGTAGTGCTCACACAGATTGTCTGATGAAAAACAGCAGTAAAAAACCTCTACAGGCTTGTAGCTCAGGTGGTTAGAGCGCACCCCTGATAAGGGTGAGGTCGGTGGTTCAAGTCCACTCAGGCCTACCAAATTTTTGCTGATGCTGCGTTGCGGCGACACTCACATACATAAGTATGCTTCGTGTCACCACGCCTTGCCTCAACAAAAATTACCGGTACAGAGGTGACTACGATGGGGCTATAGCTCAGCTGGGAGAGCGCCTGCCTTGCACGCAGGAGGTCTGCGGTTCGATCCCGCATAGCTCCACCATCTTTTACTGCGAACACAAGAAAACTTCAGAGTGAACCTGAAAAGGTGCACTGCGAAGTTTTGCTCTTTAAAAA
>NZ_JADBRE010000051.1:0-15663 GCF_014930525.1 Enterobacter cloacae complex sp. S1 | reverse complement strand
ATCCACTATAGATATGTACAAATGCAGTACTTTTTTTTGACATTATCCTAAGCTGGAGCTTTAACTTTTAGAGGAAAACATATGCTTAAGCTAATTGTGACAACTTTATCCCTGTTAACTGCAACTGCTGCCTATGCGCAAACTGAGATGACAGTAAGCAGTCTGGCGACGGATAGTGAAACCAGTAAAGCATTTCATGAGATGTCGAAGGATCATAACCTGCCGGACTGGGTGATGAAAGGCGGAACCAGTACACCAGCGACCAAGGTAACCTTGGACAATAAAACCTACCAGGTTGTTTCTGCCTGCAAACCCCATGATTGTGCAGCAGAACAAATTGCGATCTTGTACGCACCAGATAGCAAGAGCATGTCAGGGGTGTTTTCTAAACAATCTGGAGAAGAAAATAAGCAGAAATTGGTGTGGCTGAATTCAGGAAGTGATATCTCGATAGATGGTAGGACGGTCCTTTTTGCTGCTCTAAGTGGCAGCCTTCAAAACCATCCAGATGCCTTTAACTTCAAGTAACTATGGAGCCTCTACTGCTGTTGTGTGTGATTGTCTTTAAGTTTCATTAATAAGTCGCTACCTCTTGGGAACTTGCCGGCAGGTATTACGTCATTACTCTGGCTATGGCTAAAATGTAATCCTGCTTTTGAGTACCACGTCGGGTTATGTCTGCCCGACGTTTTTTTATTTCATAATTTACGCCTGTTAAATATGAGTTGTTTCCCGGCCACCATAAAGTACCAGTCCTAAAACAACGTTTTTTGGGGGCGTTAAATCCTGTTACCAAGCTAATATCGCCATTCTGCATTAATGACACATATTACCTGTCTATCAACCTGTCCGGCGTGGTAGGAAGTTTCGACATATCACGCTTATATCCATCAAGTGTAGGTTAAATGTAGCCTTACTTGATTAACTTCACCAAATGAATGCAGCTTCGGTGCCCAGTAGCGTTGCTTCATCAAAAGTCTATATTTTACTGCTACTTTCAAGAAAGAAACGATTCCCTTGAACTGAAATAGAAAGTTCGTGCCTGCACAATTGAAAAGGGGAAAGGGAAAAGGGGCAGGAAACAGGTACCTTAGCAGCCATTTCGAGAGAGCTAGTTAAGGAGCGTAGATTTATTTACGCTCCGGGTTGATGGCATAAAACTGCTGCCTTGAAATCTGACTTACCTGATCTGGGTGATTTCTTTCACTTCTGCGCGGTTAATCTGCTGTCTGACACCATTCGCATCCACATACCCTACTAATCCGGCGCTAGTTTCTTTAGGTTTTACTTCACTAATAATTGTTCGTCCGTCCTGAGTGACAATACTGTATGAATGTTTAGCGCATCCTACGGTAAATATAGTGACGGCAGTGAGGAGGGAAAGAGTTACAACTTTTTTCATCGAGTGCTCCTTAGATTTAAGGTATAAAAGTTTATAAAAAATTTTAATTACCGCTTACATTTATGCCTCCATTTTTTGTCAATTATTTCTTTGTTTCGTTCATAATACCGCATAAACATACCGTATCCTCGGTAACCAAATTTTTGTACAATCCTGCTTCGGTAACAGGTAGCAGTCTTTTCAACAAGACAAAATTTTTTTTGAATTTCAGCAATGCTGTCGTTATCAAGTAGACTCTGAAGAATATCTAACTCTTTTACAGTCAGTCGCGGATAGTGATGGTAAATCATACTAATTCGGCGTCTTAAATAAGCATGATATAAGGACATAATTGAGTCATGCATACTTCCCCTTAGATTGACATAAATATGATACTCACAATCTTCAGGGTAAAAACGTCCGTGCCCGGATATATCAAGCCAAATCCAGTCAGCGCCTTTTTTTAGCGACTCGCGTAGTTTATTGAACCCCCTCCAGTTACCTTCCTTGAAAATTCGGCCATCAATAAGTACCCGAATCTTACCTTTTCCTCTTATAATAGCCGGAGGATGAGTGATTCCATCATATGTCATATGAACCAAAGGCAAGCCGGTTATCTGTTTTAAACCATAAAAAAGGTAGAAGTCATCCGTAAGTAAAATACTGATGTTTTTACTGTTAATAAAATAGATATATTTTTCCATTTACACATAATGCGTCATCTCAATCCGTAAAGTTAATTGCTAGAACATAGCAATTACACTGTTGATCCCGATGCGTGCTTTTAACAATAATCTTATACATACCGGATACTGGGGCGATGAAAACATTACTATTATCCAGTCGGGTGTTCATCTTACTTCCTCTGTGATCCGGGCCAGTCACTCTCAGTTCAAAGCGTTTATCTGATATCTCCAATCTGAGGTGCTGAGACTTCTGCAGAAACACATGGTATTCATCAAATTCACCACTTTTAATTTTGCCATGAAACTCGGTATAGCTTGGCAGACTGTAGTTCTTCACATAAAACGAACTAGCATTAGTTTTATGTGATATGGCTATCATAAAGAAACACAGGAGATAGATAACTGATAGGCTAATTAGAGACTTCAAATTACGCATAACACATCCCCTTATCTTTACTTCTGCGTCCTGAACTGCATACCTCCGAAGTATTTGTTATAACATAACATTCGGAGTCTGGTCAGACAAGTTACAAGACAATTATGCATACAACTTTTAATTATTAAATATTGGTGAGATTTGAATGTGTATTCATAAATATCGATTAAGTATTTCCTATTTAGTAACAGAGTATCTTCAGGCAGTTGAGCTATGCTTATGTTATTATTTGGGAAATATTCTAAGTGGTAGAAGGGTGGACTTGTAGGAAACATAAATAAAATAATGTGGCTGGGTATTTTTAAAGTGCTGCTGTTACAGATAATTCCTAGAGAGTGTTATTGAGAAATTATTTTTTCAGATATGTTTTAAGTGGGTTGAGGAACGTCTTATATACTTAAAAGATAGGGTATAAATCAATCAAAATATGTACATAATATGTTCAATCTTTACTTTTTTATAACAATGACGTTATTTCCACTCTCTTGGGTATACGTACAAAACCAGTAAAAGTAGTTATGCTTTACATAAGACGTTTACTAACGTGGCTTCCCCGGAAGTCCAAAAAGAGTAATGTCTGAATAGGAGGTTATCATGTACAGGAGCCTTATCGGTCTCTCATTATTGTTCTTAGCGGAAGGAAGTTCTGCTAACGATAACATAACTATTAATATGCTCGCTAACAATTCATCGACGCAAAACTGTTTTCATCAGATGGTGAAAGCAAATCAGCTGCCGACTTGGGTGATCCGTAACGCATCGAATTATCCAACTCTAGAAATGACCATTCGTGAAGAACACTATTACGTCATGAAAGCCTGTAACCCTGATGATTGTGAACGCGAAAAAATCGTAATTGCTTACTCTCCACTACGAAATATTTTATCTGGTGTGTTCGCCTTTACCGAAACCCCTGAGCAACAGCAACTTAAGTGGCTTGGGATTAGTGATGAACTCCCTGATGGAAAGGCTCTGTTGTTTGCCGCATTGTCAGGGAGCCTTGAAAAGCTACGGGAGAATTTTACTAGTATGAATATAATGCCTCAAAAGGCGGAAGAATGACGACAGATCCGCTTAGGTTTAAGGCAAAGCAAAATGAAGGCGGCGGCAGAAAAGCCGCCGCGTTTTAGAGCAATGGACTTTCATTTTGAGCGGCATAAGCGGAGAGTAACTCTGTTGCAGCGAGCCGCCCCAGAGCATTGGCGGCAAATGGGCTGTCGCCAGTCAGCACGTTACGATCTTTGTGAACTGAACCTGTGATGTCATTATTAACAATGTTAATACCCATTTCACACAGTTTTTCTCCGAAATACCATGTTAGATGTCCCGGCATATATCCGATATCGGGGGTTTGCCTGTCCGCACTGTCCGGAAATGCACATATCGAATACCCGTGAAGGGGATTTATGCCGTGCCTGAGCGAGAGGAAAGCGGCAGGTCCGTGACACAACGATATGACAAATGTGCCATTACTCATCGCCCAACGAAGCGTCTCTGCTACTGCCTGGCTTTCAGACAGAGCAATTAGCGCACCGTGGCCACCTGGTATGAAGATGGCTGCATAGTCGCTTTGAGCCTCCAGACCCAAACGTATATCCGACAGCTTGCGTGGATGCCTGAACGCATCACGATAGCGTTCATAGAACGGCATAATTAACTTATCCTGAGAGGGCATCGCCCAGAATTCAAACTTTGCCATATTTCCGGAAAGTGTGACTATTTCAAAATCAAACCCGGCGGCACGCATGTGATACATTGGAACCAGTGTTTCCACAGGATGATTTCCTGTGGAAAAGAGGGATCCGTTGTTCGTGGGCAGATAGCGTTCATCTGCTGCGATCACTAGTACCTTCTTGTTTCCCTGGTAGGGATTAGAATATTCATAGTTACTTAAATCGGTCACCGGATTGGTAAATTCACTCAGGGAATAGTCAGACGGGAAAAAGGCGTTCTCTTCAGCAGGATCAATTCTTGGGCTCTTGCTTTTCATTTCTTTCATCGGCATGTCCTCAGCCACAGGGAGTTAAAGTTATCAAACTATTTTAATCTATCCCTGTAATACTGGCTCTGTTATACGCGTAAATCAGAATTTGCGGCGGTTTGCCAGCCATATACAAAGATGTTTTCAACCTTCGTCCTTCGCGCTTCGACTGCGCCAGATGGTGAAATGCGTATAAAATTTAATGGTGACTTACCTCGACGATTTTTTATGTCCTTTCAAACTGATAGTGTAAATTTTGTGCTTTTAATGCGTTGCAAAATCCGTGAGATACGTTTATATATACTGTATATGTATACAGTTGTTCGTTGCGGAGGGAAAAATGAAAATCGAGTTAACCATTGATCGCATGAAGAAACTTCCTGATGGTGCTATACCTGCACTCGAGTCAGAATTGCTCAAAAGACTCAGCAAGCAGTTTGATCATTGCCAGCTAACAATTAAGCGTGCCAGTAATGATGGTTTGACTGTTTTCGGGGGCGACAAGAAAGAGGTCGAACATATCGTGCAGGAGACTTGGGAAAGCGCGGACGAGTGGTTTTATTAATCGCGTGAATTTGACTGGAGCAGTTTCAAAGAGTATCGCTGTTTGCGTTCCCCTGGCTGTTCCCGATTACTGTTTGCCGCGTCAATAAGTCGCTCTGGGGGAAATAGTGTGTAGTGTAGATGCCTTTAATGCAGATGATCAATGGTACGACGTGGTCAGAAGGGCCGATAAAGCAGTTATCTATAGCTTCCCGGCGGAAGGGAGATATCTGGTTTATCGAGTAAATGGAATAGTTTCATTACGACCCTTACTCGAAGAGGAAGAAATCTTCACTCTTAACGGATTTATGCAATTTGCAAAACGGCTTGGGTACCGAATTACACCACCGTCTGATATCATTCTTTCATAGGCCTGAACACCCTATACCTGATGCGCCACGGAGAGAACCATGGCGCTGGAATTACAACTTATCAAACACCATTCAGGAATACTGATCCCGGCCACACCCGAGACCAGTGATATCCTGCAATCCAAAACCCGGCTCGGCGATGTTCTTGTTGCCGAGTTCAGGCGACTACGAAACCCGGCATTCCATCGGCGATTTTTCGCGCTTCTCAATCTCGGTTTTGAATACTGGGAACCAATCGGCGGGGCTATCTCGAGTAACGAGCGGAAGCTAATCACCGGCTACGCAAAGTTCCTGGCTTCTTATGGCGGGAATGAGAACGCGCTGATCGATGCTGCTGAGCAGTATCTGGAGCAAGTCGCATACCGCCGGGTCACGAATGGCATTAGCCTGTGCAAGTCATTCGATGCTTACCGCTCATGGGTAATCGTCGAGGCAGGGCACTTTGATGCTATTCAGCTACCTGACGGCACACTCAAAAAGCATCCACGTAGCATCTCATTCGCCAACATGGACGAACTCGAGTTCCAGCAACTTTATAAAGCTGCGCTCGATGTTCTTTGGCGCTGGGTCCTGTCTCGTTCATTCCGAAGTCGCGATGAGGCCGAAAATGTCGCCGCGCAGCTGCTTGGCTTTGCGGGGTGATGGGCATGCAACATTCATGGTTCCATCATACCGAATGCAGTACCGAACAGGCCGACGAACTGGTTAAGCGTTACAGAGCGCGCGGTGTGAGAGTGGAGCGCAGCCTGAACCAGGATTACGTGACCTGGACTGTCAGTGCATTACTTCCGACCTCACATACACCAGCGCGCCCGGATAGCCGCTGGCGAAACCGGATGTGGGGATGAACGTGAATACATATCAAATCACTTTGCCCTGGCCACCGAGTAACAACCGGTATTACCGGCACAACCGCGGGCGTACACACATTAGCGCTGAGGGCGTCGCGTACCGCTATGCCGTGGCCAGTGTCATTCGAAGCGCTAGGCTAAACATCCGAACGGCTGCACCACTCAAAATCCGAATTGAATGTCACATGCCCGACCGCCGGCGCCGCGATCTGGATAACCTCCAAAAAGCTGCATTCGACGCTTTAACTAAGGCGGGATTATGGCTGGATGATTGCCAGGTAGTCGACTATCGCGTTGTGAAGATGCCTGTCGTTAAGGGCGGGAAATTAGAACTCACCATTACCGAGCTGGAGACCGCATGAATCTTGAATATACCCTCAAATATCACTTCGCCAAATCGACAATGATTAGCGACTCTCCGCGTGCTACTGCGTCAGACTCATTAACCGGAACGGATATTATGGCCGCTATGGGCATGACGCAGGAACGGGCCGCCATGGGTTATAGCGCTTTTCTCGGGAAGATGGGGATCAGCAATACTGACCGGGAGAGGGCGATCGAGCTGTTGGCTCAGTACGCGCTGACTAAGTGCGATCGGGTTGCGGCATTACGGAAGCTTGATGCAGAGATTAAACCACTGGTAATGCATCAGTTGGCCACCTTCGCGTTCGAAGACTATTCCCGCAGCGCCGCCAGCGTGAAGCAGTGCGATGTCTGCAATGGGGAAGGGTTTGTTGACGCGGAGGTTTTCAGCACGAAGTCTCACACTCCGGCAAAAGAGAAGAAGTTCGTGAAGATGTCTTTGCTCATGGGCGTCGAAGATGTTCGACCTTCTGAGTTCGAGATTCGCAGACCGGTCAGGGAGATAGCGCGCGTTCTGTGCCCTCAGTGTAAGGGCAAGAAGGTAGTAAGTTGTGCCTGTAGAGATTGCCATGGTCGCGGAAAAGCCATTAATCAGGTTCTTACTGAACAGCGGGGCGTTCCGATTTTAGCTGATTGCAAGCGCTGCGGCGGACGTGGATATGAGCGTATCCCCTCAACTGAGGCTTACGCTGCGGTGCGCCAGATAACAGATACAATCAGCCTGGATACCTGGAAGAAGTCTGTTAAGCCCTTTTACGATCAGCTAATCACCAAATTTGACATCGAAGAGGCATGGGCCGACGCGCAGTTGAAGCAGATAACAAAATAGGGCGTTATTTTATCGTGAGCTATTTACTTTTCCCGAATCTGTGGTAATTTTGCTCTAACGATGGGTTATTGCCTTCGTTTAAAGCCCTGCGGTTAACCCGTAGGGCTTTTTGCTTTATAGCAATTTAAGAATTACTAAAACCATACAACCCCGTAGTAACTTCTAATTTCCCAGCCATGCTGGTGGGAAAATGGAAGAGGGTTGCTACTGGCTACAGCACAACGGCAGAATTCAGGTAACCTACTACACCGATGGTGTAACCGATGACCTTGAAACGGGCCAGTTGATAACTGGTGTCTGGCATCTGACGCAGGGAGACGACATTTGCCATAACGGAGAGGTAGAGGTGATTGAAGTCCTTCTGCCTGTACCATTTAAATGAATATATTCATCTGATTACGTGGCAGATTCTTCATACTGCACATATGCTTTTTAAGCATCCTGAGTAATGGATGTTTCTGAAAGCATTTTTGTGGTGGATCCCCCTAAGCGGAGGGGCGATTCAGCAGGACATTTCTCCAGAGTGTCCAACCAGCGCGCGGAAATGAATGCTGTGATCATTTCCACCGGGAGGCACCCGGCACCACTCCCTCAGTTATTGCCAACTTAGCTATTTATGCCTGCTTTTCCGAGCAGGCTTTTTTTTCATTTATTAATCATCCATTGACCAGATGAATGTTTCTTGTTTTAGTTATGAATGTGGTGAATCCCGTCTAAGCGATGGGGCGTCTGGTTAACTGCTATGTGCAGGTATGCACGCGACTTTGACGACCAGAGATAAGTCACCGGGAGGCACCCGGCGCCACATCCTCAAAAAAACGTTTTGTCGACCACCAGGTTCTGAATCGTCATATACACTTCTAAATGAAACAATTTAAGAGGTGAATTATGAAAGAGGGATATTATTGGATTAGACACAATGACTGTGTCCAGATCGCCTACTTTTCGCACGGTAAAACTGAAGATATGGTTACAGGAAAAATAATCAGAGGCGTCTGGCATCTAACTCGTGGCTACGATCTTTGCCATAACGGTGAAGCGGTCGTTCTGGAAGGACCTATATCCCCACCTTTGTGAACATACTTCGAAGAACACAGGCTGCCTAAGGGCGGCCTTTTTTATTTCCCCTCAAATTTACTGAGAGGATTCACAGCAATATGAGGGGGGCCGATGTCCGATCCATTTTCCGGCACGGGGCTGGCCGGTTTAGCTTTGACTGGAGCCAGTGTCTACGGTCTATTGACCGGAACTGACTACGGTGTTGTTTTTGGTGCATTTGCGGGCGCCGTATTTTACATAGCGACAGCGGCTGACCTAAGTGTGTTACGTCGGTTGGCATACTTCTTCGTGTCGTATATCGTCGGCATTCTTTGTTCGGGGCTGTTGGGTTCAAAACTTACATCCTGGACGGGGTACACCGAGAAGCCTCTGGATGCTATCGGTGCCGTAATAGCTTCTGCGTTAGCCATTCAAATCCTTACGTTCCTGAACAAGCAGGACATTGGCTCGCTGGTGGCGCTGATAACGCGCCGGGGAGGTTCAGGTGGTACTAAATGACCCAACAGCAACTATCAACGCGCTGCTCTGCGCCGGAGTTGTAATTACTCTGATGTTTTATCGCCGCGGTGATTCGCGGCATCGGCCATGGATTTCGCGTTTTGCCTGGCTGATTACCGTCACTTATAGCGCTGTACCGCTGGCGTACCTGTGTGGGATTTACCCGCATTCATCATGGGCCACCATTGCGGCAAACATCATATTCCTTTCCGTGCTGGTGGCCGTCAAAGGCAACGTTGCACGTCTGGTTGATCATCTGAGGCACTAATGAATCAAACACAATTTCAGAAGGCGGCTGGTATCAGCGCCGGGTTAGCTGCGCGCTGGTTTCCGCATATCGACGCCGCTATGAAGGAATACGGCATAACCACACCGCTTGATCAGGCGATGTTTATTGCCCAGATGGGGCATGAAAGCTCCAGATTTACCTGTGTGGTGGAAAATCTTAATTATGCGGCAGAAAACTTGGTGCCGACGTTCGGCAGCCACCGCATCACATCTCAGCAAGCCGCTGCACTTGGCAGAACGACAACGCAACCAGCAAACCAGAAAGCGATCGCCAATCTGGTATACGGTGGAGAGTGGGGAAAAGAACATCTTGGCAATCAGGTTGCCGGTGATGGCTGGAAATATCGCGGTCGTGGGCTGAAACAGATTACCGGCCTGAGCAACTATCGCAGTTGTGGCCAGGCGTTGAAACTGGAACTTGTTACCCACCCGGAGCTGCTTGAACAGGATGAATACGCCGCGCGCTCAGCTGCATGGTTTTATGTTTCCCGAGGTTGCCTGCTTCATTCCGGCGACGTGGAGCGCGTGACGCTTCTTATCAATGGCGGCAAAAACGGGTTGGATAAACGCCGCGCGTTGTTTAACCTGGCGAAATCCGTTCTGGTGTGAGGTGAATGTGGGGATCGAAACGATAATCGGGCTGGCCGCGTTGGTTATTTCCGCTATTGCCGGCGCTTTTGGCCTAGGCAATATTCGCGGCACCAGCAAAGCGGAAGTGAAAGCCGACCAGCAGCGCGCAGAAGATAACGCAGCGGCAACGGTCACGGTAGCCGAACGCCGGGTAGAAGCAACGAAAGAGGCCAGCAATGTACATCAGACTGTTAACCATATGCCTGGCGTCGATGTTGATCGCGAGCTGCGGGACAAATGGACCCGTAAGGGTTGAGGTGGTGGACACTGCATGCGACTGGGTTAAACCCATTTACGGTACGCATCACGACTGGGATGTACTGGATAAGCAGACGAAGCGTGACATCCTGGCGCATAACAAAGCATGGAAAGCAAATTGCGGGAAAAATTGAGCCTCATCCCTGAGGTTCGGACACAGTCTCTCCTCTGGACTTTAACCGTAGCAAATATTGAGAATTCTGTTATACAAATGGACAATTCTTGTGGCGCAGATGATTAATTAGCAGGGAAAAGCTTGAACAAATCAGGGTGGCTCATCCTTGAGCACACGGGTAGTCCTGAACGACGACTTCACCTGACATAGCAAAGTCTATGTAAGAGTCTAGAAAACAATGAGTATTTATCAAGGCGGGAAAGGAAAAAAGTCCCTTCCGAAATGAAATCCTGCAATTCGGAAGGGAGACCAAAGGGGTCATCATTACAAGAGAATGTAAATGTAATCCATTTCTCAAAAGTAAAAAGGTGTATTAAATAAATAACTCAAAGGAACGAAAATCTACTTTCTTCTAATGCCTGATGGGTATGCGGAATGAATGATTAGCGAAGAATTTTAACAATGCTCACAACTTTATTTTGTCTGTCAGCTACATTTTAATGGCACGAGTGATTCGATATCTCTGCCATACAGATGAATCCCCCTGAGCGGAGGGGCAACCAGTCACTGCTGGACGTAACGTTGCGGGTTTGCAGAGTGATGCAAGTCCACCGGGAGGCACCCGGCATCTGAATGCTTGACTAAAGGAATAGGGTACACGTCGAAATGAGTGCGAAGTAATACCTACTTACTGCTAGACCCAGCCAGTTCTGTCCGAGCTGGCTTTTTTTTGCAAAAAAAAGCCCTCTCAGAGAGGGCTACAGGAGTCTCAGTTTCGTTGCTCTTTTTATTGATGTTCCCCGGAGTTGGCATTCTCCGCATCAGAGTCATGTATAGCCTGGCAGCCAGGCAGATAACAACAAGCGTAAGCGTGGGATATTAAGAATTTCCTCAGGTTGTTTTCACTTGTGGATGGGCTAAAGATCTTGAAGCAATAAGCGGGTTGACCGCAGCCATAAGGCCATGCAGCAGCCATAATGCTGCCCCGAGTCGCGTAATGGCGAGCAGGTATAGCATACCGTGGTGAGGGTTAATAAGGGGAAATGCTCCGATAGGTGGCAGCCATTACAACGCTAGTCTGCCGGTGGTCTTGATATTGGAATGTGCATAAATCCTTTGCTGAAGTAAGTTAATGGCTTTAGCTAATGAGATAAAAATGAGTGAACAAAAGCATTCCCATGTTGTGACCGTGGTGAAGAATTCTATGTTGTCTCTTTATGGGAGGCCGATGCTGAGAGCTATGACGATGTTGTAATGATGGATCGATTTGATGATTATCTTGACTGTATGGTACCTGAAGTTAGCTCATTCGAAGTGTGGCTGGATGAGCATGAGGAATATGAGGGTAATTATCATTTATGCCCAGGTTGTGGCTCAGATAGTTAGAATCTAATTGTGGCTATCAAGCCGCCTACGGGCGGTTTTATCGGTATAATAATGGGTATGACAAACAACCGAAGATTATCTTTTTTTATAATGAAAATATACAATCAACACAATATTCTCAATGATTATTTTAAATGGTGGTTTTTTGAAATTAATTGGAGGGGGCTTGATTTGATAAAGCGCCTCTCCATTTTTAGTCAAGTATTATCAACCTATATAGTGCAAAACAGAATAGAGAACAGCACTGCTCAGCGCAGGGATAAGCTTAAGGATGCCCGTGATACTATTTTTCTCTTTACCAGTAGGCAAATTGGCGAAATCAATAATCGCGCCGGTAACAGCCCAGTTTGAAGCATAAAAAGCGATGCCTTTTAAGGGGTCGGTTTGTGAAACCCAGAGTGTAAAACCAATATTTGCTAAAACTGAGACTATTAGCAATAAACATATCCACCTAAATTTCTTTTCCCCTATGTTCGATGACGTCAGCGCAGTGCTAATTAATTCACTTTCAGGGGAGTCAACGAGGCTGTTCTTTTCATTTTTAGAGCTTTCATCAAAAATGGCATTAGTGCTTGGTTTTACTTCAGTTTTTGTTTCATCTTTATATGTCATTATAATCTCAACTTTTTCATTATTAACGTATTGTAAGTAATATTGATCATTTACGAAGAAAACTAAAGAGGATTTTATGGCTAAACCGGACTGGGGCGTGCTTCAGCAACGGTTCCTGTCCGAACATGCCGCAACCGGCGTATCACCGAAGGAGTGGTGTGAAGCGCAGGGACTGAATTACGCTACCGCCCGTCGATATATCAAAAAACCTTCTGCGCAAACTGCGCAAAAATCTGCGCAGAAAAAAGTGCGCAGTGCGCAGAAAGAACAAAGCGCAAATGAGCTGATGGATGATGATGGACTTACGGCTCAGCAACGCTTATTTGTCGCGGAGTACCTGAAGGACAACAACGCCACCGCTGCCGCTGCACGTGCTGGTTATAGTGACCCAAACTACGGTCGCCAGCTCATAACGAATCCTAACGTTGCCCAGGCCATTGCGCAGCAGCAGAAAGCCTCCATTGCGCGCACGCTTGGCGGTGCCGATGAAGTCCTCGCGCAGATGTGGCAGCTTGCCACCTTCGATGCAAACCAGCTATCGCAGTATCGCCGCGGCGCGTGTCGTTACTGCTGGGGCTTCGGTCACCAGTACCAGTGGCGCGATATGGTGGAGTTCGAAGAGAAACGCCTCGAAGCGCTTGAGCGGAAGAGTCGCGAGCCCGCTGATGTTGGCGGCTATGGCTACGATCACACCCGAGAGCCTAACCTTGGCTGTCCGCGCTGCAACGGCGATGGTATTGGCCAGCCGTATTTCGCCGACACCCGGAAACTCTCCCCTGTTGCTGCTCTGGCTTATTCCGGTGTGAAGTTGGGGAAGAATGGCGTCGAGATAACAGCTATCAGCCGTGAGCGAATGTTCGAAGCCGTAATAAAACGGCTTGGCCTGGCGGATAGCGAGTTCGCTCAGCGTCTCCAGCAGATCGAAATCGACCGCCGGCAGCTGGAGGTTGAGAAACTCCGCAAAGAGCTGGCCGGTGATGGTGATGATGACGAACCGACCCCAGTGCAGATCAATATCAACGTAGTGGACGCGAGGGCGGAAGATGGGGATCAGCCCGACGCTTAACATTCCTCAGGCGCGTTTCCTCGCGATGCAGCACAAATTCAAAGCCTATGTTGCCGGGTTCGGTTCCGGTAAGACGTGGGTGGGTTGTGGCGGCATCTGTAAGGGAATGTGGGAACACCCGAAGATTAACCAAGGCTATTTCGCGCCGACGTACCCGCAGATTCGTGACATCTTCTACCCGACGATTGAGGAAGTGGCCTTTGACTGGGGGCTGAGCGTCATAATCAATGAGGGGAACAAAGAGGTTCACTTCTACGAGGGGCGACGGTACCGCGGGACAACCATCTGCCGCTCGATGGAAAAGCCCGGCTCGATAGTCGGCTTTAAAATCGGTAATGCTATGGTGGATGAACTGGACGTCATGGCGGCTGCTAAAGCGCAACAGGCATGGCGAAAAATCATAGCCCGTATGCGTTACAAGGTAGACGGGCTGCGTAACGGTATTGACGTCACCACCACGCCGGAAGGGTTCAAATTCGTCTACCAGCAGTTTGTGAAGGCGGTGCGTGAAAAGCCCGAGCTTTCTGCTCTGTACGGTCTGATACAGGCCAGTACGTTCGACAACGCGAAGAACCTGCCCCCGGATTACATCCCGTCGCTGCTGAGTTCTTATCCTGATGAACTGATTCAGGCTTACCTGCGCGGGAAGTTCACTAACCTCAACAGCGGGACCATTTACCACACCTTTAACCGTAAGCTGAACAACTGTTCTGACGAGATTCAGGATGGGGATCCGCTGTTTATCGGTATGGACTTCAACGTTGGAAAAATGGCCGCGATTGTTCACGTAAAGCGTAACGGGCTACCGCGCGCGGTTCGCGAACTGGTGAAGGTCTACGACACGCCGGCGATGATTAAGCGTATCCAGGAAGAGTTCTGGCGATATGAGAATGGGCGTTATGTGAAGAGCCGGGAGATTTACATCTACCCGGATGCGTCAGGCGACTCCCGCAAATCGCAGAACGCCAGCAAGACGGATATTGCCCAGCTTAACGATGCCGGCTTCAGTGTCATCGTTGATGATGCCAACCCGCCGGTTAAAGACCGCATTAACTCAATGAACGCCATGTTCTGCAACGCCAACGGTGAGCGCCGCTATCTGGTCAACGTCCAGAATTGCCCGGTCTACACCGAGAGCCTCGAGCAGCAAATCTGGGCGGCTAATGGCGAACCGGATAAATCAGCGGATAACGATCACCCCAATGATGCAGGTGGGTACTTCATTGTGAAGGATTACCCCATCGTGAAACCGGCATACTCAATCACCATGGACACCACTTTCTGATATGGCAAACGACGACATCACCTGGGTTCGACCAGAACACCGGGCGGCTTCTGCTGCCTGGCGGAAATACAGAGACTTTTGCAAAGGCGCTGAGGCCGTAAAAGCGGCGGGCAATAAGTACTTGCCTTATCTCGATCCAACCGATAAATCCACGCGCAACCGTAAGCGCAACGAGGACTATCTGCGCCGCGCTGTATTTTACGCCATTGCTGGCAATACGAAGATCGGCATGCTTGGCATGGCGTATCGCAAAGACCCAACGTTTAACGGCCCGGAGAAGCTGAAATACCTGCTGGATAATGCTGACGGGGCGGGTACCAGCATTTATCAGCAGTCACAGCTGGTGGTCGAGAACGTGCTGGAGGTGGCGCGAGATGGGCTTTATGTTGACTATGCAGAGGCATCAGACGAAGCGATCATTCTCCGCTAACGCCACTGAACCTTCCCGTTCTTCCCGATATGTACGTCTGAATAAACCGTCTTTTTAATCAACCTCGCTTCGGCGGGGTTTTTTATTGCCTGGAGAAAATATGCTTTATAACACTGGCACCATCGCCATTAACGGAAATACAGCCACCGGCACCGGCACGAACTGGACGGCACCCGCCAGCCAGATTCGGGTTGGCCAGACGTTGTTTGTTCTTTCTAACCCGGTACAGATGTTTCAGATCACGGCCATCAACAGTGCGACGTCAATGACGGTTACGCCAGCTGCTTCCCCGGCGCTGAGCGGCCAGAAGTATGGAATCCTTGTGTCAGACATTATCTCGGTTGATGGGCTGGCACAGGCCATGTCTCAGCTCATTAAAGAGTACGACGAGAACATCGGCGCGTGGGAGACGTTCGCCACCACCTCAGCAAACCAGAACATCACCGTCACCATCAACGGCACTCATGTAACCATTCCGGCGATCGGTAAGCTGGCGCAGAAGGGGAGTAATGGAGCTATCCCGATTGGGCAGGGCGGGACCGGCGCAACGAATGCCGCTGACGCTCGCACAAACCTCGGTTTGGGAAACAGCGCT
>NZ_JADBRE010000050.1:0-1067 GCF_014930525.1 Enterobacter cloacae complex sp. S1 | reverse complement strand
CCCGATAGGGCTGGCGGGGGGGATAAACCTTTACCAGTATGCGCCGAATGCGCTGGGTTGGGTGGATCCGTGGGGGTTGGCATTAAAGGGAGTCGACTTTACAGGAAGCCCAGATCTTTTCCCAATCAATGGAACAAAACAGAATATTGTATCTGTTACAATGCAAGGAACTCGAGATAGAGATTTCACCGAGGCTTTCAAGGCAGCCGGTATTTCTAAAAGCGATGCAACTGGATATACATGGCATCATGTCGATGATTTTGACCCAGCCACAGGAAGGACAACAATGCAATTAGTAAAAACTTCTGCGCATGAAGCTACTTTCCCACATAAAGGCTCAGTCTCACAATTCGAGAAATATTTTGGTGTAAAATATGGTTCCCAAGAAGCCATTGCTGTTTCTCATTCTAAAGGCTGGTTGAAGGGGCGTGTCCCGAAAAAATTGCGTGCAAACTGTCATCAGTGAGGTATAACCTATGAACCATTTCAGTAACTGTGAAAAAAAGATTGGACGTGCAGATATTACTAAAACGGAAGAGAAATTATCTATTACTCTTCCGGATGATTTCGTTTCACATTATCTGCAATTTAATGGTGGCACTCCTGAGAAAAGTTGGTGGGACGGTGATGAAGATTTTGAGCCAGTAGAGGTGGCAGGGTTTAAACCGTTTGTTTATAATAGTCAGACAAATAATGACCCTAGATCTTTAATCGACGGTTGTTATATCAGCATGTTGGATAGGGAAGTGATTCCTAAAAACCTGCTTCCTTTCGCAAATGATTGGGGAGGGAATTTCTTCTGTCTAGATTTAGACAATTACTCAATAGTATATTTTGCTACAGATTCTTTTGATGAGGATTTGACTATGCAAGAGAATCACATAAAACTTCAAAGATATCTGACAAATTCATTTGCCAATTTTGTTAATGGATTAGTAGCAGAAGAAGATCTTTCTTAAAGAATATTTAAAAATTTAATCGATTTATTTACTTCGATTGCTGTTGTTTTGATATTCATATTTTTAATAAGGCTCTGTGACACAAATCATAGGGTTTTATTATAAAAC
>NZ_JADBRE010000005.1:283258-289254 GCF_014930525.1 Enterobacter cloacae complex sp. S1 | reverse complement strand
AGTACGGTAGTGATTGCAGCGGTCAGCGTTGTTTTACCATGGTCAACGTGGCCGATAGTACCGACGTTAACGTGCGGTTTTGTACGTTCAAACTTTTCTTTAGACATCGATTGTCCCTCTAAGACACGGATAAATCGGTGATATCACCACATCAACCAGGCGAAAATGCCTGAACTGTTGAATACATTTACATTGAAACAGAGAGAAAGGGAGGGAGAAGTGAAGTGGTGCTGATACCCAGAGTCGAACTGGGGACCTCACCCTTACCAAGGGTGCGCTCTACCAACTGAGCCATATCAGCACGTATTGGAGCGGGCAGCGGGAATCGAACCCGCATCATCAGCTTGGAAGGCTGAGGTAATAGCCATTATACGATGCCCGCATCCTGAAACTCGGCTACCCAGTTCTTTCTGTAACAAAAAAAGAGATTTCTCTCTTTTCTGTTCGAGCTGGTCAATTTTTCCAACCAGCTCCGGCGGCGTTGTCGCTGCCAGAAAGTGGTGGTGGGGGAAGGATTCGAACCTTCGAAGTCTGTGACGGCAGATTTACAGTCTGCTCCCTTTGGCCGCTCGGGAACCCCACCGGACTTGATGGTGCCGACTACCGGAATCGAACTGGTGACCTACTGATTACAAGTCAGTTGCTCTACCTACTGAGCTAAGTCGGCATCAAGTAGCGCGCATTCTATGGAGACCTGCGCAGTCATGCAACTAAAAAATTGCATAAAACGTTCTTTCGCTCACATTTTATTCGAAACCAGGGCTAACCGCTGTAAATTCATCCGCTCACGGTTAAAAATTCAACATGAACGCCTGATTTCGGCACGCTATAGCCCCAGGTGATGCCTGCCCGGTTAAGCATCGCTTTCCCATATTTTTTCTTATTATTCCTCTCATCTGGTGTTAACCTCCTGCCCATTGTCCAAAATTAACTATGTGATGAGCCCGCACCCGCCGTTTCGTGATGGTTCACAGAAGCATGCTTATGAGCAAAAAAGAGCAAACGTTAATGACGCCCTATCTTCAGTTTAACCGTAGCCAGTGGGCAGCCCTGCGTGACTCCGTCCCTATGACACTGACGGAAGGTGAAATCGCACGGCTAAAAGGGATAAACGAAGATCTCTCCCTGGAAGAGGTGGCAGAAATCTATCTCCCCCTCTCTCGCTTGCTTAACTTCTATATCAGCTCCAATTTGCGTCGTCAGGCCGTACTGGAACAGTTCCTCGGCACGAACGGTCAACGTATTCCTTATATCATCAGTATTGCGGGCAGCGTGGCAGTGGGTAAAAGTACCACCGCGCGCGTGCTACAGGCGCTGCTGAGCCGCTGGCCGGAACACCGCAGCGTGGAGCTGATCACCACCGACGGCTTCCTGCATCCCAACGAGGTGTTGAAAGAACGCGGCCTGATGAAAAAGAAGGGCTTCCCGCTCTCTTATGATATGCACCGCCTGGTAAAGTTTGTTTCAGATCTAAAATCGGGCGTACCTCACGTTACCGCGCCGGTTTACTCGCATCTGATCTACGACCGCATCCCGGATGGCGACAAAACGGTTGTGCAGCCCGACATCCTGATTCTGGAAGGCTTAAACGTCCTGCAAAGCGGGATGGATTATCCTCACGATCCGCATCATGTGTTTGTCTCTGACTTTGTCGATTTCTCAATTTATGTCGATGCGCCGGAAGATTTACTGCAACGCTGGTATATCAACCGCTTCCTGAAGTTCCGCGAAGGCGCGTTCACCGACCCGGATTCCTACTTCCACAACTACGCCCAGCTCTCTGAAGAAGAGGCTATCAGCGTGGCGACCGGGCTGTGGAATGAGATCAACTACGTCAACCTCAAAGAGAACATCCTGCCGACGCGCGAACGCGCAAGCCTGATCCTCACCAAGAGTGAGAAACACGCCGTCGACCAGATTCGTTTACGGAAATAGATCTCAGACGTAAAAAAACCGGCTTAGCGCCGGTTTTTTTATTTATGCCTGCGGCTTTTCGCCGTTTTCATCCTGATCGACCGCGAAGCAGGCCACCAGCTGTCCGCCATAATCCTTCAGCTGTGGCTGCAACTGCGTGCACGGACCGAAGCGGCGACGGCAGCGGGCGTTGAACGCACATCCCGGCGGCGGGTTCAGCGGGCTTGGCAACTCGCCGGTCAGCTTAATGCGCTCCCGGCGGTCATCCGGGTTCAGTCTCGGCGTTGCAGACAGCAGCGCCTGCGTATACGGATGACGCGGGTTAGTAAAGATCTGATCTTTCGTCCCCTTCTCCACGCAGCGTCCCAGATACATCACCATCACCTCATCGGCAATGTGCTCAACCACGGACAGGTCATGGGAGATGAAGACGTACGACAGTCCCAGATCCTGCTGTAAATCCATCATCAGGTTAAGCACCTGCGCACGAACGGACACGTCAAGCGCTGAGACCGGCTCATCGGCAATCACCACGTCCGGGTCAAGCATCAGCCCACGGGCGATGGCAATACGCTGACGCTGACCGCCAGAGAACATATGCGGGTAGCGATCGTAATGCTCGGTTTTAAGCCCCACCTTCGCCATCATCGCCAGCGCTTTTTCACGACGCTGCTCTTTGCTCAGATTGCTGTTAATCAGCAGCGGCTCTTCCAGAATCTGCCCCACTTTTTTACGCGGGTTTAAAGAACCGTACGGGTTCTGGAACACAATCTGGATTTTTTGACGACGCAGCTTCTGCGCCTGCGGATCGTGCTTGAGCAGATCCTGGCCCTGATAGTAAAGCTCGCCGCCGGTTGGCGTTTCGATCATCGTCAGCAGACGGCCCAGCGTGGATTTTCCACAGCCCGACTCCCCGACGACCGCCAGCGTTTTACCGCGTTCAAGGCTGAAGGAGACGCCGTCCAGCGCTTTTACCAGGCGCTCGGGGGCAAAAATCCCCTTCTTCACCGGGTAATGTTTTTTCAGGTCGATAGCCTGCAACAGCGGCTGTTGCGTGGTGGCCTCGTGCGTACTCATAGTGTTGGCCTCCCGGCATCATCGAGTGGGTAGTGGCATTTTGACTGCCGACCATCGGCCAGCAGATTCAGCTCTGGCTCCTCGGCGCAGCATTTATCCGTCGCATACGGGCAGCGCGGATTCAGCAGGCAGCCCTGCGGACGGTCATATTTACCCGGAACCACACCCGGCAGTGACGCCAGACGCGCTTTGTCCTGGGCAAACTCCGGCAGCGCGCGCAGTAACGCCTGCGTATACGGGTGACGCGGCGCGCGGAAGATATCATGCGAACTTCCGGTCTCCACCACCTGACCCGCGTACATCACGATGATTTTGTGTGCCGCTTCCGCCACCAGCGCCAGGTCGTGCGTAATCAGCACCAGCGCCATATTCTCTTTCTGCTGCAACTCCAGCAGCAGCTCGATGATTTGCGCCTGGATGGTTACGTCCAGCGCGGTAGTTGGTTCATCCGCAATCAGCAGTTTTGGTCGACAGGCAATCGCCATGGCGATCATCACGCGCTGGCTCATGCCGCCGGAAAGCTGATGCGGGTAAACGTCCAGACGCGATGCTGGGTCAGGTATCCCCACCAGGTTCAGCAGATCGATAGCACGCTGGCGACGGGTTTTCTTGTTGCCGCCCTGATGCACCTTAATGGCTTCCATAATCTGGAAACCGACGGTGTAGCATGGGTTCAGGCTGGTCATGGGGTCCTGGAAGATCATCGCCACTTCCGCGCCCACCAGCTGGCGGCGCTGTTTTTCGGAAATGCGCTTCAGATCCTGACCGTTGAACTCCAGATTTTCCGCCATCACGCGGCCGGGGTAGTCAATCAGCCCCATAATCGCCAGCGAACTCACTGACTTACCGGAGCCCGACTCTCCTACAATCCCGACCACTTCGCCCTGATTAACGCTGTAGCTGATGCGGTCCACGGCGCGAAACGGTGTGCCTTCGTCGCCAAAGTGCACGGATAATTTATCTACATTTAATAACGCCATCTCGTGCCTCTTACTGCTTCAGTTTGGGATCAAGTGCATCACGCAGACCGTCACCCATCAGGTTAAATGCCAGCACCGTCAGCAGAATCGCCAGACCCGGGAAGGTGACGACCCACCAGGCGCTTTGCGCGAACTGCAACACGTCGGAGAGCATGGTGCCCCACTCCGGTGTTGGCGGCTGCGCACCCATGCCAAGGAAGCCAAGAGCGGCCATATCAAGAATGGCGTTAGAGAAACCGAGCGACGCCTGAACAATCAGCGGCGCAAGGCAGTTTGGGAAGATATTGATAAACATCTGACGCATAGCACCGGCACCCGCCACGCGAGAGGCGGTAACGTAGTCGCGGTTCACTTCCACCAGCACCGCCGCACGGGTCAGACGCACGTAATGCGGTAGCGCAACAAACGTCAGCGCAAGCGCGGCGTTACCAATCGACGGACCAAAGATCGCCACCAGCACCAGCGCCAGCAGCAGGCTTGGCAATGCCAGCATAATGTCGACGACGCGCATGATGATGTTATCAACAATGCCGCCGAAGTAGCCTGCCACCAGGCCGAGTACGATCCCCATGATCAGCGACAGTACGACAACGAGGCAGCCAACCAGCAGCGACAGGCGCGCGCCGTACATCAGGCGCGACAGCACATCGCGGCCCACGTCGTCGGTGCCCAGCAGGTGCGCCAGGCTTCCGCCGTCCTGCCACGCAGGAGGTGCCAGCAGCGCATCGCGGAACTGATCAGCCGGGTTATACGGCGCAAGGAAGTTCGCAAACACCGCAATCAGGATCATGATGGATACATACACCAGCCCGACAACCGCGCCTTTGTTGCGCTTGAAGTAGTGCCAGAACTCCTGCATCGGCGTCATTGGCACCGGTGCGGTGACCACTTTATTTTGAGTAACTTGTGACATGATGGCCCCTTACTTCTTATGACGAATACGCGGGTTCACCACGCCGTACAGCAAATCGACCAGCAGGTTGACGAGAATAATCATCGTCGCGACCAGCAGTACACCGCCCTGCACAACCGGATAGTCACGGCGTTGCAGCGCATCAATCAGCCAGCGTCCAAGACCCGGCCAGGAGAAGATGGTTTCGGTCAGGATCGCCCCCGCCAGCAGCGTACCGACCTGCAAACCGATAACGGTTACCACCGGCAGCATAGCGTTACGCAGGGCATGAATGATGATGACGCGCATACGGGTCAGGCCTTTAGCGCGGGCAGTACGAATATAATCCTCGCCCAGCACTTCCAGCATGGAGGAACGGGTCATACGCACGATCACCGCCAGAGGGATTGTGCCCAGCACCATTGCAGGCAGGATCATGTGCGCAACCGCATCAATGAAGTTGCCCTCTTCGCCCCAGATCGCCGTATCAATCAGCATAAAGCCGGTTAACGGGTTGGTGTCGTCAAGGAAAACCATGTCGCTGACGCGTCCGGAGACCGGCGTCAGGTTCCACTGCACCGAGACCAGCATGATCAGCATCATGCCCCACCAGAAGATAGGCATGGAGTAGCCGGTCAGTGCCAGGCCAACAGCGGTGTGGTCGAAAATAGAGCCACGCTTAACGGCAGCCAGTACCCCAACAGGAATACCCACCGCAGTGGCGAAGATCATGGCGCAGATACCGAGTTCCAGCGTCGCTTTAAAGCGCGGCACGAACTCGTCCCACACCGGAAGACGGCTTTTCAGTGAAATCCCTAAATCGCCGTGCAACACGCCCCAGATATAGTGGAGATACTGCTGCCACATCGGCTTATCAAGGCCGAGTTCAGCCAGCAGTTGCGCATGACGTTCAGGGGAGATACCACGCTCGCCCGCCATAATCATTACCGGGTCACCCGGGATCATATGGACGAAGGCAAAAGTGAGAAGGGTGATACCGATAAACGTCGGGATAACCAGTCCCAGACGTCGGAGGATGAACTGCAACATAACCCGGATTCTCTCTGATGACGCACGCCCAGTGGCGTGACGTCTGTATTGCTCACAAATGTAAATTCCCTCTCCCTGTGGGA
>NZ_JADBRE010000005.1:239670-283235 GCF_014930525.1 Enterobacter cloacae complex sp. S1 | reverse complement strand
CCACAGGGAGAGGGAGAACACCCTACTTATTATTCAACAGACACGTTTTCGAAGTGGTGTTTGCCCAGTGGATCAACCACGTAGCCCTTCACTTCTTTACGCACTGGCTCGTACACGGTGGAGTGAGCAACAATCAGCGCCGGAGCCTGATCGTGCATGACAACCTGAGCTTGCTTGTACAGTTCGATACGTTTGTTGTGATCGTCGGTCGCGCGCGCCGGCTGGATCAGATCTTCAAACGGCTTGTAGCACCAGCGAGAGTAGTTGGAACCGTCTTTCGCTGCCGCACAGCTGAACAGGGTCGCGAAGAAGTTGTCCGGATCCCCGTTGTCGCCGGTCCAGCCCATCATGACCGCCTGGTGTTCGCCCGCTTTAGCGCGCTTCAGGTACTCGCCCCACTCGTAGGTCACAATTTTGGCCTGTACGCCAATCTTCGCCCAGTCAGCCTGAACCATTTCCGCCATACGACGTGCGTTCGGGTTGTAAGGACGCTGTACCGGCATCGCCCACAGCTCGACGGTGAAGCCTTTGTCCTGGCCCGCTTCTTTCAGCAGCGCTTTCGCTTTCTCAGGATCGTAGGTGTAGTCCTTAATGTCGTCGTTATAACCCCACATGGTTGGTGGGATCAGGTTCTTGGCCGCAACGCCCGCGCCCTGGTAAACGGCTTTGATGATCGCTTCTTTGTTCACCGCGTAAGTCAGCGCCTGACGCACTTTCACGTCATCGAACGGTTTCTTCTCGGTGTTGAAGGAGAGATAACCCACGTTCAGGCCCGCCTGCTCCAGCAGGTTGATATTTTTGTCCTGCTTCATGCGCGCGATGTCAGCCGGGTTTGGATACGGCATCACCTGACATTCGTTTTTCTGCAATTTTGCGTAACGCACGGATGCGTCAGGCGTGATGGAGAAGACCAGACGGTCGATCTGCGGCTTGGTGCCCCAGTAGCCCGGGAAGGCTTTATACAGAATACGGGAATCTTTCTGGTACTGAAGCAGCTGGAACGGGCCGGTACCGATTGGGTTCAGGTCCACTTTTTCCGGCTTGCCGGCTTTCAGCATGTTGTCAGCGTACTCTTTAGAGAGAATCGAGGCGAAGTCCATCGCCAGGTCAGCCAGGAATGGCGCTTCCGGACGCGTCAGCACAAACTGAACGGTTTTATCGTCCACTTTTTTCACTTCAGCGATCAGGTCTGGCAGACCCATCCCTTCGAAGTATTCATAGCTGCCGCCAGACACTTTATGGTACGGGTTCTGGGCATTTTTCTGACGGTCGAAGGAGAACACAACGTCGTCGGCGTTAAAGTCGCGCGTAGGTTTAAATTCTTTGCTGTCCTGCCACTTCACGCCCTGGCGCAGGTGGAAGGTATAGGTTTTACCGTCTTCGCTGATATCCCACTTTTCAGCCAGGCCAGGAATTACTTCCGTGGTGCCGGTTTTAAATTCAACCAGACGGTTATAGATCGGTACAGAGCTTGCGTCGTAAGTCGTACCAGAGGTAAAGAGCTGTGGGTTAAAGCCTTCCGGAGAGCCTTCAGAACAGTAAACCAGGGTTTTTGCCTGTACGCTTGCTGCCACGGTCATGGCCACCAGGCTCAGACCAAGCTTCAGCATCCCTGACTTCTTCAAGGAAATACTCATTATTGTGCTCCAATGTGATGTTTTGCTTTGTTGTGTTACGCCGCCTGACCTTTATTTATTTTTTACCCGGTCCGGTCGGTGATGCCCGAAGGCGTTAAAAGGGATAGAGAATCCTTTCAGAAGAGCGTTTGAGTTGCAGCGCAGATCCTCCCTGAAATGCCCCTCGTGCCCTACAATCTGTCAACAGAATGTGAAAACGTCAATACAGGTGGCGGGGATTTACGTGGAGTGTGAGAAACCGCAAACAAAGATTAAAAAAACCCTGACCGTGAGTTTTCAGCAGAGAAATTTATGCTACTCGCCATGATGCAGCACAATTATCTTCATATTTCGCAACACTCAGTGATTAAGTTTTATTCAGAATGGGTAAATTTTCTTACAGAATGGTGATTATCTGAGCACTAAATACCGCGAACGTTAAAACGCACAGCGAAAAATGCTGAGGTTATCCATAAGCAACGCGAAAAAAGATCAAACTATATATAAAAAAATACAATGGATTATGTCACAAAACCGCAAGCAGGCAGGGGGAAGCAGGGCTAAGGGGTATTTTGAGGACTCGTGCGGGGTAACGCGTTAATGCAAAAAGGGCTAACCTTGCGGTTAGCCCTTTTTAGAATGTGGTCGGCGAGAGAGGATTCGAACCTCCGACCCACTGGTCCCAAACCAGTTGCGCTACCAAGCTGCGCTACTCGCCGAATGCGGAGCGCATCTTACTGCTGAGGTGCGCCCCCGTCAATCCCTTATTTTCAAAAAGCCATTCAACTGGCGATATTCTCGCCAGACCAGCTACTGCGCGGCTTTTGTGGTGTTATCAGGGAGTTTACACCAGTTGTTGTTTTCGTTAATCCCACCGTTCGGTGAGGTATAGCCGAGACAACCCATAATGGTGTCGTACAGCTCAACGTGACGGCGCGGTACCTTGATCTCTGCCTGCTGTTTCAGATGGGCAAACATTTTGGCTTTGTCCGGGTTTTCCAGGTACTTATCCGACATCCACATGATCATCGGCACGCGGAACTGCTCAGGCGGGGCCAGCTTACGCGGCGTGCCGTGTAAATGCTCTTTCTCGTTGATGGACTCGCCGTGGTCGGCCGCGTAAATCACAATCGCTTTCTTATCACGAAGCTGGTCGATCACCCGGCTGAGGAAGGTATCCACATACAGAATCGAGTTATCGTAGGCATTGATCAGCTCCTGCTTGCTACAGTTCTTGTTAATGCCGACGCACTCAGGCGTCCATTTGGCGAAATCGCGCGTGTAACGCTGATAGTAGCTGTAGTGTGACCCTTTGGTATGCAGAACAATAAGGTGCTTACCCTGCGGATGGTTTTTCAGCGACTGTTCCATCTCAGAGAGCAGCAGCATGTCATCAACGTTCTTTCCACGGTTACGCGGCTCGGCGCCAATCTGCTCGCGGTAGGCGATGTTATCCGCCATGGTGTTGGTGTAGAACCACATCTCACTTTGCATGGCGAACAGATCGGAGCTAAATCCAAGCTGCTTCAGAACAGCAAACACGTTTTGCTCTTTGAGAGTGCGCTGAGGATTATCACTCGCACCGCCCTCACGAACAAACATACAGCGCAACGAGAGCTTCGTGGCGGTATCGCAGGAGTAGCCGCGGTAAGCTACAAGATTCTTTTCCTGCGCCAGTTTCGGGGTGGTATCGCGGTCATAACCGAGAATACCCATATGATCCCAGCGCGTCGTTTCGCCGATAACGAAGACCACGTAAGTATCATCCAGCCCTTCAGCCGGAGCCTGGTAGGTGAACTTTTTGGTCGGGTTAATCAGCGATTTCACATCGCTGGATTCGTCCGCCTGAGCCCAGGCATAAAGACCTAACGCCGACAGCCAGTTAGACGGCAGATACGAGTTAGCCACCACGCCGCCGTAGCTTGGCATATCTACGCCTGTCGCTTTTTCGATCCGTTTTTGCTGTTTTTCCATCAGGCGAATAGGCGCCCATACCAGCAGACCCGCCAGAAGAACGACGGCGACGTTGCGGATGCGTTGCCCACGGGTACGCAGCTGGCGTAACAGGGTATAGCGACAGGTATTACTCCAGATAAAGAAGAGCGGGATCAGGCAGGTCAAAATCGTCCACACGATGAACCCTTGTCCCACCACCTCTTTCGAGAGATCGATGTCCGTGGTCATCACCGAGGCCACAATACCGTAGCCAATGACCACATTCATGAATGTCATGTAATAGCTTGCGGCGGCAGAGATAATCACCACCAGCGAGGCCAGAACCTGCCATGTACGTCTGCCAAAAAGCGAGAGCAGACGTAGCAGGAAGAAGGTTGCCAGAATTGAGCCAAACACTTCAATCGCGGCGAAAATCCCGTTTCTTACGGTGAGGTGTTCAAAATAACCTTCCACTCTTCTGAACAGCACCGCGCCATTCAGAAACAAACCGATATAGACAGCCAGCATCAGACACAACCTTTGCTGGGTAAGAGACCTGATATATTTCATGCAAACAACCCTGGGGGAAGGGGTATAAAGACCCGCCGAATCTCATTGAGAAAGCAGACAGAGTAAGTAGGTGCGAGGTAAACCGTTATCAGAAACGTCTACAAGCGCGATAAGTAGACCACAGCGAGGAAGAAAAGTGGCAGCAGAGAATGTGAATCGATGAAAATTTTTACAAAATAACAAGTCCGGAAGTGATATGGCGATAAAAAAAGAGGCCCTGCGGCCCCTTTTTATCGAATTATGCATGCGCTTCTTTATAGACCTCGCGCTGCGGCTGACGAATCGTGGTGGACAGCGCCAGCGAAATAATCAGCAAGGCAAATATCACGCAGAATGTCGCGTAGAAGCCACCAAACAGCGAGGCAATCAGCGATCCGCAAATACTGCCGATACCGAAGCCGAGATAAATCACACCGTAGTTTTTCGCCAGATTGTTCAGGCCGAAGAACTCGCTCACCAGCGACGGGAAGACGGTAATGGTGCCGCCAAAGTTAAAGGCTACGCAGGCTATCGCCGCAAAGAATGTCGCTTCGTTCAGCGGAGCGAACAGCAGCGCCGCCATCCCCACCAGGGAGATCACCTGCCCCAGCGTAATCACGCGGATCCGGGCGATTTTGTCAGACAAGATACCCAGTACCAGACGACCCGAGAGGTTAGCGATGGAGATGACCGTTACCGCGTTCGCCGCCGTCGCCGCGTCCAGCTTCACCATTCCCTGCGCAATATCTTTCGCCACGCCAATGACATACAGCCCGCTCATGCAGGCCGTCAGAAACATCACCGCCAGCATCCAGTACTGCGGTTTACGCATGGACTGTGCAAGGGTGAAATCATTCTCCACCACACCGTTAACGGTTTTCACTTCCTGCTGCGGCGCGTCTTTCATCAGCGTTGCGCCGAAGAGGATCATCACCAGCACAATCACGCCCCAGATCATAAAGGTTTTCTCAAGCCCCACCGAGGCCAGCAGATGCGCATCGATGAATTTGAAGCCGAGGCTGCCCAGGCCATATGAACCAATGGCAAACGCGGAGATAAGCCCTTTACGCTCCGGGAACCACTTCACGCAGTTAGACAGCGTCAGCAGGTAACCTGCGCCGTCCGCCAGCCCCACCAGCACCCCGGCGCTCAGCCACAGCATCATCAGGTTGTCGGAATATGCCGTCAGGAAGAAGCCCACGCCCAGCAAGATCCCGGAGGCCATGGTTACACGCTTCACGCCGAAGCGCTCCTGAAGTTTGCCCGCCACGGAAGAGGAAATTGCTAACCCAAGACTCAGCAAGCCGAAGGAGAACGCCACCTGGCTTATCGGCGCGCCGATCTTATCAGACAGGGCGCTGTTAAACAGGCTCCAGGTATAGACCGATCCCAGTGCGAACTGGGTAACGATGGTGCCGAATAGCGTCAGCCAACGCGTGCGGTTATAAGTTGATGTGTTCATGGCAGTGTCCTGCAAGATAAATTAAGGAAATTCGCTGAGGACACGATAAACAAAACCCCATAACACCAGGGGTAAAACGGCATGAAATGCAGGAGAAACGGAATGAAATGCCTGGAAGCGGGAATGAATGACCTTGCCGGAGAAGAAAAAGCTCAAAGGTGAGCGATCACTATCGCTACAGTCCCTGCCGTTATTGTATTAAATATGTTACCGCAGCGTTTAAAAAAGTGACAACCCTTTAAAATTTGGCGCTCAATCCCAGCGTATATAAATATTCTTCTTCAGTTTGCTGGTTATAGCTGATCTTCGCCCAGGGGTGTAAATCACCATACTGCGTATCGACACGCCACCCCAATGAGTTCACGCTGGCATGCCAGAGTGGATCGGTAAGCGACTGCGTGGTGGTTGTATCCTCAAACGCATTCACTGGTGCGGAGGGAGCGCCATCAGTGCGCCACGCCATTACGGGCCCGGTGGTGAAATGTCCCGCCACGGGAAAATTCCAGCCAACGCTCAGAACGGTTTCCGCATCTGAACCGGATGGGTCGTTCAGGGTAAACCCCGCAGCATTCTGCGTGCGGTTAATACGCTCCGCGAGAATATCTTCATAACGAGGTTGGTGATCGGCGTCCCATGTATAGCGTTCCATCGTATTACTTTGAGCATCTGAAACGATATATTCCTGTTGCCACGCAAAAGCGGTGTTACAAAAAAGCAGGCAGACTGAAACACCCACCAGGCCAGAAGCAGCATGGCGACCACTGATTTTTTTTATCATCATCAAAGCGACTCCAGAAAGAGCCGAGTTCGGCGATATATGTCATTGTTCGAAGAGGTATTAGGGCGTATAGCCCTGTATTAACTATTGTCTCTTTAGCAGACACGTCAAGCCGGGCAGATTGAAATTTTTGCGTTTACCGTATCCGGAAGGGAGATGACCTATGCAACGTTGCGGCTGGGTAAGCCAGGATCAGCTTTATATCGATTATCACGACAAGGAATGGGGCGTACCGGAAACCGACGGTAAAAAACTGTTTGAAATGATTTGCCTTGAAGGCCAGCAGGCCGGACTGTCGTGGATCACCGTTCTGAAAAAGCGTGAGAACTATCGCAAAGCCTTCCACCAGTTCGATCCGGCTGCGGTTGCCGCCATGACCGACGACGACGTGGAAAGGCTGGTTCTGGATACCGGTATCATCCGCCATCGCGGTAAAATTCAGGCCATTATTGGTAACGCGCGTGCTTATCTGGCGATGGAGCAAAACGGCGAACCCTTCTCAGCATTCGTCTGGTCGTTTGTGGATAACGAGCCGAAGGTGACGCAGGCCGCCACGCTTGCAGAGATCCCAACGTCGACCCCCGCCTCAGATGCCCTGTCGAAAGCGCTGAAAAAACGCGGCTTTAAGTTTGTGGGCACCACCATCTGTTACTCCTTTATGCAGGCCTGCGGGCTGGTCAATGACCACATTACGGGCTGCTTCTGCCATCCGGAGGGCCACCATGATCCGCAAATGGCAAAGTGAGGACACCGCTCCGCTTTTGAGTCTGTGGCTGGAGAGCACCACCGAGGCGCATCCGTTTATCGACGCAAGTTACTGGCAAGCGAATGAAGCGGTAGTGCGGGATGAATACCTTCCCGCCGCCGAGACCTGGGTCTGGGAAGAAAACAGTACCCTGTGCGGTTTTATCAGCGTCATGCAGTTCCAGTTCGTGGGGGCGTTGTTTGTCGCCCCGGCGTTCATCGGAAAGGGGATCGGGCGTGCGCTGCTGAACCACGTTCAGCAGCACTATCCGTATTTAACTCTGGAGGTGTATCAGAAAAACGTGCGGGCGGTGAATTTCTATCATGCTCAGGGTTTTCGCATCGAAGACAGCGCCTGGCAGGATGATACCCAACACCCGACGTGGATCATGAGCTGGCAGGCGGATCAAACGCCGTAAGGGTAAGCGCCGGTCCCTCATATTTCTCCACCCATGCCAGCGCCGTATTCCCCGCGCAGCCATTCCCCAGCTTCGAGCTGGGGAGATCTTTGGTCAGCACGTTTACGGCGCCGTTCTTACAAATACCGCCCTCGTCCAGCGCCAGATCAGGCCATGCGCCCTGATGAATGCAGAAAACGCCAGGGCGGATCCCGTCACTCACCACGGCGCCGGCCAGCACCTGCCCGCGCGCGTTCCAGACCCGAACGAGGTCGCCGTGGTTAATCCCCCGCGCCTTTGCGTCATCGCTGTTCAGCGCAATCGGCTCACGACCCGCCACCGCATACTGCTCGCGCAAAGCCGAATAGTTGAGCTGGCTGTGCAGACGATGGGCGGGATGGGCAGACAGCAGCTGAAGCTGCCCCGGCTGCGCATTGCCATGCCATTCGTCCGGCTCCAGCCACGCCGGATGTGGCGGACAGTCCGCGTAGCCAAAGCTGGCGATGCGTTCGCTGTAGATCACAATCTTCCCGCTTTCGGTTTTTAGCGGGTGATTCTCCGGATCGCGACGGAAGTCAGCAAAGCGCACAAACCGCGCATTCTGCTCGCTTTCCGGCATTTCGAAGAGTTGATTCGCCTCCCAGAACTCAGCGAATGGCGGCAGCGTCACGCCCTGCGCAGCCCCGCGCTGGCTGGCAATCTGGTAAAACGTTTCCAGCCATTGCAGATCGGTTTTGCCCTCGGTGAAACGCTCCCGACCGCCCGCTTCCCACATTTCACTCAGGTCGGCAAAGACATCAAAATCATCCCGCGCTTCATCCCGGGGAGCCACGACGCGCTTCATCGGCACCATATGCTGATTACTGTAATCCCCCGTCATGGTGAGATCGTTACGCTCGAACGAGGTCGTGGCGGGCAAAACGATATCGGCATGTTTCGCTGACGCGGTCCAGAAGCACTCCGAGATCACCACCAGCTCCGGTTTCTGCCAGGCGCGGATCAGGCGGTTAGTATCCTGGTGATGGGTGAAGTTGGCCCCACCCGCCCACCAGACAAACTTAATATCCGGGAAATGCCGATCCTGGCCGTTGTGCTGATAAAACCCGCCTGGGTTCTCCAGGGCTTCAACAATGCGTGCCACCGGAATTTTATCTACCGCGTCCACGCCACCCTGCACCGAGCCCTGCATGGAGGCCAGCACCGCGGCTTTTCGCGTCGGGTTGCCGCCGTTAGCAAAGTGATAGGAAAGCCCAAAACCGCCGCCGGGTGTGCCAATCTGCCCGAGCATCGCGGCGAGCGTCACCAGCATCCAGTGCTTCTGCTCGCCAAACTGCTGGCGCTGCATCCCCCAGCCGGACATGAGCATCGTGACACGGCTATGGAATAACGTCGCCAGTTCGCGGATTTTAACGGCATCAACGCCGCAAATCGCCGCAGCCCACTCTGCGGTTTTGGCGATACCGTCGGTTTGTCCCGTCAGGTAGTCGGCAAATTTATCGAAACCCGTGGTGCAGCGCGCCAGAAATTCCGTATCGTGCCAGCCGTTCTCCACCAGGGTGTGGGCGATGCCCAGCATCATCGCCACGTCGGTGCCCATATGCGGCGCGATCCACTCGGCGCTGTCGCCGAAGAAATCCAGCGTTTCAGAACGCATCGGATCGATACAGATGATGCGCTTGCCGCTTTTGCGCAGCGCATCAAAGTAGGAAACGCCCTGCTCGTCGGACGCATTCCAGGCAATTTTCAGGGTATTGAGCGGGTTGGCGCTCCAGAGCACCACTACCTCCGCATGCTCCAGCACCAGCGGCCAGCTGGTCTGCTGCTGATAAACCTCATTCCCGCCCACGACATACGGCATGATTGCCTGCGCCGCGCCGGTCGAGTAATCGCCCAGATGGCCGGTGTATCCTCCGGCCAGGCTCATATAGCGTTGCAGCAGGGTTGCGGCCTTATGCAGCACGCCGTTCGAGCGCCAGCCATAGGAGCCGGCAAAAATGGACGACGGGCCATAGCTGTCGCGAATGCGTTTATGCTGGGTATGGATCAGCGCCAGCGCGTCGTCCCAGCTCACGCGTACGAACTCATCCTGCCCACGAATACCCTGCGGCTTATCCGGTGACGCCAGAAAGCCTTTACGCACCATCGGCCAGCGGACGCGGGTTTTACTGTGTACCTGATCGCGAACGACGGTCTGTAAAGAGTTGAGATGGCGCGAAGGCAAAGCCCCGCGAGACGACAGCACAGTGTCGCCATCGGTTTCGACCAGCATCGGCCCCCAGTGGGCGGCGGTCAGAATGGTTTTTGTTGAGGTGCTCAAAGCGTGCGCTCCTGGTTGCGTGCAGGTGTTTCGGCCTTTCATTGAGGCAGTTTATCGTTTGTGACAAATTTCAGAGTTATACACTGAATTTTCTCCGTATCCGGACGTCATAATCCACTGCCACGTCCATCGTGGCAAAGAATAAAAAGGATTAAGGAAATAAGATGAAAAAACGCGTACTCGTTATTGCCGCTCTGGTGAGCGGCGCACTGGCTGTTTCTGGCTGCACAACCAACCCTTACACCGGTGAACGCGAAGCGGGCAAATCCGGCATTGGCGCGGGTATTGGTTCCCTGGTGGGCGCTGGCGTTGGCGCACTCTCCTCCTCCAAGAAAGATCGCGGCAAAGGTGCGCTGATTGGCGCAGCGGCAGGCGCAGCCCTGGGCGGCGGCGTGGGTTATTACATGGACGTGCAGGAAGCAAAACTGCGTGACAAAATGAAAGGTACGGGCGTGAGCGTGACGCGCAGCGGTGATAACATCATCCTGAACATGCCAAACAACGTGACCTTTGACAGCAGCAGCGCGACGCTGAAACCCGCAGGCGCAAACACCCTGACCGGCGTGGCCGCGGTGCTGAAAGAGTACAATAAAACTGCCGTGAACGTGATTGGCTACACCGACAGCACCGGCAGCCAGGATCTGAACATGCGTCTGTCCCAGCAGCGCGCCGATTCCGTGGCCAGCTCGCTGATCGCCCAGGGCGTAGAAGCGAACCGCATCCGCACCAGCGGCATGGGTCCGGCTAACCCGATCGCCAGCAACAGCACGGCGGAAGGCAAAGCGCAGAACCGCCGCGTTGAGATTACGTTAAGCCCGGTGCAGTAGGTAAAAGCAAAACGGCAACCCCGTTGCCGTTTTTAGTGTTTGCGCCCTCTCCCGTGGGAGAGGGTTGGGGTGAGGACATCAGACCGCAACCTCCGGTAAGCGCAGCGCCACCCGGCAAATAGCTTGATTCGCCAGATTTTCCCGCTAAGGTATTCTCACTAAATTCAGGGAAATCAGCGATGATCAAACCAACCCGGGCCACCATCAGCGACGTGGCGAAAGCCGCCAAAACCGGTAAAACCAGCATTTCACGCTACCTCAACGGCGAGAAACACCTGCTTTCCGATGCGCTGCTGGCGCGAATCGAACAGGCCATTGCCGATCTCGACTACCGTCCCAGCCTGATGGCGCGCGGCCTCAAGCGGGGCCGCACCCGTCTGATTGGCCTCATCATCGCCGATATCACCAACCCCTACTCCGTAAACGTCCTCAGCGGCATCGAAGCGGCATGCCGTGAGAAAGGCTTTACCCCGCTGGTCTGTAACACCAATAACGAGGTTGATCAGGAGCTGCATTACCTCGATCTGCTGCGCAGCTATCAGGTGGAAGGGATTGTGGTGAATGCCGTCGGGATGCGAGAAGAGGGGCTAAATCGTCTGCAACAATCGTCTCTGCCAATGGTGCTTATTGACCGAAAAATCCCGGAATTTGCCTGCGATGTGGTCGGGCTGGATAACACCCAGGCGGCTACCACCGCCACTGAGCACCTGATTGAACAGGGCTTCGAAGCCATTTTATTCCTGAGCGAACCGCTGGGCATGGTTAACACCCGCCGCGACCGCCTGGCTGCATTTCGTGCCACGCTGGCGCGATATCCCGGCGTGATCGCCGAGAATGCCGAAATCACCCTGCATGAAGCCGGGCAGCTGGATAATACCCTGCGCCAGTTCCATACCCGCCATCGGGGTATGCGCAAGGCGGTGATCTCCGCGAACGGGGCGCTGACGCTTCAGGTTGCCCGCTCGCTTAAACGCATTGGCCTGCACTGGGGCAGCGACATCGGCTTACTCGGCTTTGATGAACTGGAGTGGGCAGAACTTGCTGGCGTAGGCATCACCACCCTCAAACAACCCACCTGGCAGATCGGCTATGCCGCGGTTGAACAAGTGGTTCGCCGCATTGAAGGCACCCGCGACGCCGTACGCGAGCAGGTTTTTTCCGGCGAACTGATCGTTCGCGGCTCAACCGCCCGTTAATTCCCCCTTCGTGACAGCGATCATAAATTCAGCATCCCGATCTTTTCTTTGGAACCGGTTCCATCTAGCGTAATACTATCGATTACGCTCTGGAGTCAGGAAATGAGCAGGAAAATTATGGTGGTCACCGCCGCGTATGGTGCGGATCAGGTGCGACAGGCAGGCGGTCAACGGGCAATGCTTCCCGTTATTGCCGGCGCAGGAGCTGATGGCGTTGAAATCCGCCGCGAGCTCTTCAGCAACGACGAGTTAATGGCCCTGCCTGCGCTCGGCGAGTCCATTGAACTGCTGGGTTTACTGGCGTGCTACTCCGCCCCGGCCCCCCTGTTTATGCCCGATGGCACCCTCAACACGGATCTCCCGCGCTACCTTAGCGAAGCCAGCGCCCTGAACGCGCTGTGGCTTAAAGTCTCACTGGGTCATTTCAGCGACAAACAGCCGCTTGAAGCCCTGCGCGCACTGCTGGATGAAAGCGGCATGACGCTGGTGGTGGAAAACGACCAGACCGACTGCGGGCAGCTCGCGCCGATGCAGCGCTTCAAAGCCGCCTGCCGGGTAATGGCGCTGCCGGTCACGCTGACGTTCGATATGGGCAACTGGCTGTGGGTTGGCGACTCTCCGGAAGAGGCTGCACGTCAGCTGGCTCCCGCCGTGAGCTATATTCATGTGAAGTCCGCAGTCCCGCATAAGGCGCAGTTCCGCGCCGTCGCGCCGGATCAGACCGATTCTCGCTGGCGGGATCTGCTTAATCTACTCCCTGCCGATGCGCCACGCGGTATCGAATTTCCGCTGGAAGGGACGGATCTCACCGCCGTCACCCGCCATTACGTCAACCTGCTGCGCGAGGAGTAAACCATGCACAAGACGCTGGATGTCATCACCATTGGCGAGGCCATGGCGATGTTTGTCGCCACCGAAACGGGCGAGCTGAGCGCAGTGGAGTACTTCATTAAACGCGTGGCAGGTGCCGAGCTGAATGTTGCTACCGGCCTTGCGCGGCTGGGGCTGAATGTCGGCTGGGTAAGCCGTGTGGGAAATGACAGCTTTGGCCATTTTGTTCTCGACTCGCTGAAAAAAGAGGGCATTGATGCCGCAGGCGTGACCCTCGACGGACGCTTTGCGACGGGCTTTCAGCTGAAATCTAAAGTTGAAAATGGAACCGATCCCATCGTGGAGTATTTCCGCAAAGGCTCAGCGGCAAGCCATCTCTCCGTGGATGATTATCACGCCGCGTATTTCTCCTCCGCGCGCCACCTGCACCTGAGCGGCGTGGCGGCGGCGCTCTCGACCAGCTCGTACGATTTACTGGATCACGCGGCTTCGGCAATGAAAGCACAGGGCAAAACGATCTCTTTCGATCCTAACCTGCGCCCGGTGCTGTGGAAAAGCGAAGCGGAGATGGCTGAGAAACTCAACCGACTGGCGTTTCAGGCGGACTGGGTTCTGCCTGGCATAAAAGAGGGAATGATCCTCACTGGCGAAAGCACGCCCGAAGGCATTGCTGATTTTTACCTCAACAGAGGGGTAAAAGCCGTGGTGCTGAAAACCGGTGCCGACGGCGCATGGTTCAAAACTGCCGACGGTGAGCAAGGCGCTGTCGCTGCGGTAAAAGTCGACAACGTGGTCGATACCGTGGGCGCGGGCGATGGGTTTGCCGTCGGGGTCATCAGCGCTCTGCTGGAGGGCAAACCGCTGTCGCAGGCCGTGGCGCGAGGCAACAAAATTGGTTCGCTGGCGATTCAGGTGCAGGGCGACAGCGAAGGATTACCAACACGAGCAGAGCTCGGCGTCTAAATTCCCTCTCCCTGTGGGAGAGGGCCTGGGTGAGGGCAGCAATCCGCACCAGATAATTAAGCCACCGTGTACCCTACAGACAACGGCGGCAACAACCTCAACAACAGAGGCAAGCCTATGAACAGTTCGACCAATGCAGTAAAACGCTGGTGGTACATCATGCCAATCGTGTTTATCACGTACAGCCTGGCGTACCTGGATCGTGCCAACTTCAGTTTCGCATCCGCCGCCGGGATCAACGAAGACCTCGGGATCACCAAAGGGGTCTCCTCCCTGCTGGGTGCCCTCTTCTTCCTGGGTTATTTCTTCTTCCAGATCCCCGGCGCGATTTACGCTGAACGCCGCAGCGTGCGAAAGCTCATTTTCATCTGCCTGATCTTATGGGGTGCCTGTGCGTCGCTTACTGGCGTGGTGAATAACATTCCTGCTCTGGCGGCTATTCGCTTTATTCTCGGCGTGGTTGAGGCGGCCGTCATGCCAGCAATGCTGATTTACATCAGCAACTGGTTCACAAAATCTGAGCGTTCACGTGCTAATACGTTCCTGATACTCGGTAACCCGGTCACCGTGTTGTGGATGTCGGTGGTTTCCGGCTACCTGATCCAGTCCTTCGGCTGGCGCGAGATGTTCATCATCGAAGGGGTTCCCGCGATTATCTGGGCCTTCTGCTGGTGGGTGCTGGTGAAAGATAAGCCAGCCCAGGCAAAATGGCTTTCAGAGGACGAAAAAGCCGCACTCCAGGCGCAGCTGGATAAAGAGCAGCAGGGGCTGAAAGCGGTGCGTAACTACGGTGAAGCCTTCCGCTCCCGGAACGTTATTCTGCTGTGCGCACAGTATTTTACCTGGAGTATTGGCGTGTACGGCTTTGTGCTGTGGCTGCCGTCGATTATCCGCAGCGGCGGTGAAAACCTTGGCATGGTGGAAGTGGGCTGGCTGTCATCGGTGCCTTACCTGGCTGCGACCATCGCGATGATTATCGTTTCCTGGGCATCGGACAAGCTGCAAAACCGTAAGCTGTTCGTCTGGCCACTGCTGCTGATCGCTGCTTTTGCCTTTATTGGCTCCTGGGCCGTGGGCGCGAACCACTTCTGGGCTTCGTATACGCTGCTGGTGATTGCGGGTGCGGCCATGTATGCCCCGTATGGTCCGTTCTTTGCCATCATCCCGGAAATGCTGCCGCGTAACGTCGCTGGGGGCGCGATGGCGTTGATCAACAGTATGGGTGCGCTGGGTTCGTTCTTTGGCTCGTGGTTTGTGGGCTATCTGAACGGCGCCACCGGCAGCCCATCGGCCTCTTACATCTTTATGGGGGTGGCGCTTTTTGCCTCGGTATGGCTTACTCTGATTGTTAAGCCTGCTAATAATCAACAGCTACCCGTCGGCGCACGCCACGCCTGAATCCTTTTAAAATCAACGGAGATTAGCATGAAGCCGTCCGTCATTTTGTACAAAGCACTGCCTGAAGACCTGCAAAAACGCCTGGAAGAACACTTTACCGTTACCCGGGTCAAGAACCTCAGCCCGGAAACCGTGGCACAGCACGCCGACGCGTTTGCCAGCGCCGAGGGCCTGCTGGGTTCGAGCGAAAAGGTGGATGCAGCGCTGCTGGAGAAAATGCCGAAGCTTCGTGCTACCTCAACCGTTTCGGTGGGATACGACAATTTCGACGTGGATGCGCTAAACGCGCGCAGCATCCTGCTGATGCACACGCCGCATGCCCTGACGGAGACCGTCGCCGACACGCTGATGGCGCTGGTACTCAGCACCGCCCGTCGCGTGGTGGAAGTGGCCGAGCGCGTGAAAGCGGGCGAATGGACGAAAAGCATTGGCCCGGACTGGTTCGGCGTGGACGTTCATGGCAAAACGCTGGGGATTGTTGGGATGGGGCGCATCGGTCTGGCACTGGCACAGCGCGCGCATTTCGGCTTCAACATGCCCATCCTGTATAACGCACGCCGTCACCACACTGAAGCTGAAGAACGTTTCAATGCCCGCTACTGCGAGCTTGATACGCTGTTGCGGGAAGCCGACTTTGTCTGCCTGATCCTGCCGCTGACGGATGAAACGCGTCATCTCATCGGCAAAGCGGCGTTTGAAAAGATGAAGAAATCGGCCATTTTCATCAACGCGGGTCGTGGTCCGGTGGTCGATGAGAAGGCGCTGATTGAGGCACTGCAAAACGGTGAGATCCACGCCGCTGGTCTGGACGTGTTTGAACAGGAGCCGCTGCCGGTGGATTCTCCGCTACTGACTATGCCGAACGTCGTCGCCCTGCCCCACATCGGCTCTGCCACTCATGAAACACGCTACAATATGGCGGCGACCGCCGTGGATAATCTGATTGCCGCGCTCGGCGGTAAAGTGGATAAGAACTGCGTTAACCCACAGATACAACAGTAGAAACGAAAAAACCCGCCAGAAGGCGGGTTTTTGAATTTTGTGCTACTGGGTTGGAAGCTTACAGGCTTACAACGTTACCAGCTGCTGGGCCTTTAGCGCCGCTTTCGATGGTGAAGGAAACTTTCTGACCTTCATCCAGAGATTTGTAGCCATCGTTCTGGATAGCAGAGAAGTGTACGAACACGTCTTTAGAGCCATCGTCAGGAGTGATGAAGCCGAAACCTTTATCAGCGTTGAACCATTTTACCAGACCAGTCATTTTAGCAGACATAGAAATTACCTTATTAACAAATATATTGTGCCTTCCGGCTTGATGGATTGCGTTACAGATTTTTAAGCGATGAAGGAAGGGTCACTACGAAGGGTATCTATGGATAACAATCTGGACTGCTTTACTAAACTGCTTTAGGTCTGTGTAACAAACCGACGAACATAGTTATACCGATGTGGTAGATGAATGACAAGCGTTATTTTCATCAAGCATAAAAAAAACCCCGCCGAAGCGGGGGTTTTTCTTATTCCGTAGCAGCGACCGCTGCGCTCCAGGCCTGGCTAAAGGCCTGATGCTGGGACGCGAGCGGCCCGATCAGCGCGTTGTACTGGCTCGCCTGCTGGGAGGTCGGGAACTGGATACCGTTAGAGACGAAGCTCACCTGCGTACCTTGTTCACTGATAAAGTCACCCACCTGAACCAGCTGCTGAGTAAAGACCTGCGCCGCCGGGATCAGCGGTTGCAAGGCGTTTGACGGCTTGGTCACAACTTTCTCATACACCTGGTCATAGACCGGTTTGAGATCCTCGCCCTGCTTCAACGCGGAACGCGACGCATCAGCCTGCATTTTGGCATTTTGCAGCTGCTGGCTCAGTACCCCAAGCGCGCCATTTGACTGGCGCAGCGGTTCGCGCTGGGTCATATAATCCTGTGGAACGCGGATGGCATTCACGCTATCCACTACCGGGCGAATACCGGAATCCATCGCCTGGCTTACCTGCTGTGAATAGCCATACAGAATGGCGTAATCCGACACGAATGGACCAAACTGTTTTTTCTGATCCGCAGTCAGCGTTGGTAAACGCTCGCCGCTACGCATCACTGTATTCTGTAGAAAATCGATAAACGCTTTGCGCTGATCGCCTTCTTTATCGAAACACCCACTCAGGCTAACAACCATCAACAACGCCGCAATAGGCGCAAACCAGCGAGAGCAGGACTTTCCTGTCGCCATTTTATTACTCCTTTCACCCAAAAAGCGCACACCGGCACACGCGTGCCCAACGCTGACAAGGATAGTCCAGGTCAGCCTTGCAAGATAGAGTTTTCATGCAAAACGGGTATTCCCGTTTTTGTACTGACTATTTACAAAAAAATACCTGTGCATCCCTACATATGACTAATCAGGTAATTAGCATAACTATCCATATAGCTGAAACGCGTAAAGCGATCGTTATCGCAAAATTAATCACAGCCGTGACGATCCTGTGTCTGGTTTAGGGACTATTCTTAACAGGCTCTCTGATGTTCATGATCCCGATGTGTGATTTATGAGGAGTTCTCAATGGAATTAAAAGATCCTGAGTTTGAGCTGCTGAGCAGCCTGGAACAGATTATTTTTAAAGATGTACCGCCGACGGTTACCCTGAATCAAAAGTCCAATCCTTTTAGTGAATTTGAGCGTTTACGCAAAGGATCGGGCCTGAAAACAGATGAATTCGCAAGAGCGATGGGTGTCAGCGTAGCGATGGTGGTGGAGTGGGAGTCAAAACGTGAAAAACCAACCCCAGCCGAGCTAAAGCTGATGCGCCTGATCCAGGCAAACCCTGACCTTCGCAAGCAGTTAGCCTGATAAAGTTTGTTTGCCCCCGCCCTTGCGGGGGCTTGTGTTTACAGGCTTTCACATCGCCATCCCGTCTCTTCCCACACCAGTTCATGCGTCAACTTCAGCCCTGCCAGAAAGGCTTCATCATGCGACACCACCAGCAGCGCGCCGGGGTAATCGGCTAAGGCCGCTTCTATAGCCTGAACAGAGGCCAGATCAAGATGGTTGGTTGGCTCATCCAGAAGCAACAGCTGCGTTGCCGCTTCACGCCACAATACGCAGGCCAGCGCGGCCTTCAGGCGCTCGCCGCCACTCAGTTCGGCCAGTGGTAGTGTCACTTTCTCTGCGCCCAGCTGAAGCTGCGCTAAACGGGTACGCAGCGCCCCTTCTTCGAGCGGCGTATTGCCCAGGCTAAGGTGTGTCATCACCGACTGCGACAGATCCAGCCGGGAAAGATGCTGATCGAGATACGCACACCTGACAGAGACCTTACAGGTTCCCGTGACAGGGGCTGTTTCGCCCAACATCACTTTCAACAGCGTGGATTTTCCACAGCCGTTCGGCCCGCGTAGCGCCACGCGCATCGGGCCATCCATTCGCCAGTTTATCGGGGAGACAGGCACGTGCGGAAGCACCAGTTCTTCCAGCACCAGCACCTGTTTTCCTTCCGGGATTTCACTGCCCGGCAGGGTAAACATCACCGCGTTATCCTCTTCAACCCGCTCGCGTGCCTGGTTGACCGCAGCGTTCAGAGCATAATTTTGATCGCTATGCTGTTTTTTCCAAGAACCAATACGCTCTTTAGCCGCCCCTTTGTATTTGACCCGTTCAAACGAGGCGATGTTAAGGCTGTCGACCGTGCGAAGCGTTTTGGCTGAACGCCGCAGGCTGTCGTCATGCTCTTTATGCATACGGGCGCGGATACGCTTGCGTTCGGTGGCAGCATGCTCCAGCGCGGCGCGGGCAGCCAGCTGCTCAGCATCACGCTGGGTTCGATAGTCAGCATAATTCCCACCGTAGCTGCGCAAGCCCAATGCGCTCAGTTCAAGGATACGCGGTACCTGGGCCAGCAACTCACGGTCGTGGGAGGCCACCAGCACCCCACCCTGATACCGGGAAAGCTGCTCGTAGAACCACTTGCGGCCTTGCCTGTCGAGGTGGTTGGTCGGTTCGTCCAGCAGCAGGTAATCAGCATCTGCGGCGAATGCGCCGCACAGCAAGGCACGAATGCGCTCACCGCCGCTCAGCTCTGCCGCGCGTTTATTCGGGTCAAAAGGGGGAAGTTTTGCAGCGATAAAAGCCTGGCTCAGCCGTTCAGCCAGATCCCAGTAACCGTCGAGCGTGTCGAGATCGTCGGGTTCATAATGACCGCTGTCGATGCGCGTGCGCGCCGCAAAGATCGCGTCGTAACCAAGCAGTCCGGCAAGCGTCGTATCCGCAGAAATATCCTGCTGCTGCGCCACATAGACGTGTGTACCAAAGCGCTCAATATGACCGCTGGCGGGTTCATCAACCCCTGCCAGCAGCCGCAGAAGGCGTGTTTTACCGCTGCCGTTGCGGCCAACCAGCGCGCACACTGACGCATCCAGAGAAAGATTCAGTGGACCAAAAAGGATATCGCCCGTCGCAAACTGACAGGTGACCTGATGCAAAATAAAAGAGGGGGACTGCGCAAAATGAGCCATAAGCACTCCTGAATGAAATCAAAACATCCCCTGCCGACGCGGTGCGTTGAGCAAGGATCGAAATTCATCAGTCGTGTTTGTTCATTTTTGGGGGGCGCTCCTGAGGGCGAAATTTAACGGGAACAAGAATAACGGCAATGCGCCGCCCATTTCAAGGTTAAATTTTCACCAGCGCTATTGCCCGAGCGTAAAAAACCCGCCGCAGCGGGTCTCTCAATCAGATAAACGCAAACGCATCGCCAAACAGACGATCTTCCCGCGCGTCACGCTCGTTGCAGAACAGGTCGCGGGCAATTTTTGCCATTTCAAAGCGACCGGCAATATAGATATCGTGCCCGGCCAGCGTCCCGTGATCCTGCAATACCGCAGTCAGCACCGTACCGCTGCGCCCGCGCCAGCCCTCTTCAGGCTGCTCGACAACCGGCTCAATGCGCAGGTTTGGATGATTTACGCTCAGCGCTTCCAGCTCAGACAGATCGTAAAGATGCTTCTCTTCACGGCCGCCCCAGTAGATGGTGATATCGCGATTCGGGTTGCGCGCCAGCGCGGTCAGCAGAATAGAGCGGACATAAGAGAAGCCCGTGCCACCGGCAATCAGGATCAGCGGACGGTCTTCGTCTTCACGCAGCCAGGCCTCGCCATGAGGAATATCGACCACGATTTCACGCTCTTTCAGGATGCGGTCCATCACGGCCATCGCGTACAGGTTAAGCTCAGACGCACCAATATGCAGCTCAATAAATTCCTTCTCTGCTGGCGTTGAGGCCATAGAGAAAGGACGCTTATCACGCTCGTCCATCACGACCATCAGGTACTGACCGGCACGGAATGAGAATGCCGCTTCAGGAACCAAACGGACGCGATATACGGTGTCGGTAATAGCATCTACCGACGTCACTTTACAGCTTAAGGTTGTCATTCGCTCTCTCTGTCGGGAAGTCTATAGGGCTAAACGGTCTTATTCTGCCTTACCGTTATTCATTATGGCCAGCTCGTCCCAGATCGCGTCAATTCGCGCGGTCACGGCAGGATCTTTTTCGATCGGGCGACCCCATTCACGGTCGGTTTCGCCAGGCCATTTGTTCGTGGCATCCAGTCCCATTTTTGAGCCAAGGCCGGAAACCGGCGAGGCAAAGTCCAGATAATCAATCGGCGTGTTTTCCACTAACACCGTATCACGCGCCGGATCCATACGCGTGGTGATGGCCCAGATGACGTCATTCCAGTCGCGGGCATTGACGTCATCATCGCAGACAATCACAAACTTGGTATACATAAACTGGCGCAGGAAAGACCATACGCCCATCATCACGCGCTTAGCGTGACCGGCATACTGCTTCTTCATCGTCACCACCGCCAGGCGATACGAACACCCTTCCGGCGGCAGATAAAAATCAACGATTTCCGGGAACTGCTTTTGCAGGATCGGCACAAACACTTCGTTCAGCGCCACGCCAAGCACCGCCGGTTCGTCGGGTGGACGGCCAGTATAGGTGGAGTGATAGATGGCATCTTCACGCTGGGTAATGTGGGTGACGGTGAACACCGGGAAGTTATCCACTTCGTTGTAATAGCCGGTGTGGTCGCCGTACGGCCCTTCGGGCGCCAGCTCGCCCTGTTCAATGTAACCTTCCAGCACGATCTCTGCGCTGGCCGGTACTTCCAGGTCACTGGAGATGCACTTCACCACTTCGGTTTTGGTGCCGCGCAGCAGCCCTGCAAAGGCATATTCAGATAGCGTATCAGGAACAGGCGTCACCGCGCCCAGAATGGTTGCCGGATCGGCACCCAGCGCGACGGAAACCGGGAAGCGTTCGCCCGGATGGGCCGCGCACCACTCCTGGAAATCCAGCGCCCCGCCGCGATGGGACAACCAGCGCATGATGAGCTTGTTTTTGCCAATCAGCTGCTGGCGGTAAATGCCGAGGTTTTGACGCTCTTTATGCGGCCCACGCGTCACGGTGAGGCCCCAGGTGATCAGCGGTGCGGCATCGTCAGGCCAGCACTGCATGATGGGAATTTTGGTCAGATCCACCGCATCGCCTTCCAGCACTTTTTGCTGGCACGGCGCACCGCGCAGGCGTTTGGTGGGCATGTTCAGCACCTGCTTAAACTGCGGCAGCTTGTCGAACAGGTCGCGGAACCCTTTTGGCGGCTCCGGCTCTTTCAGAAAGGCCAGCAGTTTGCCCACTTCACGCAACGCCGTAACATCTTCCTGTCCCATCCCCAGCGCCACGCGGCGAGGTGTGCCAAACAGGTTGCACAGCACCGGCATGGCGTAGCCTTTTGGGTTTTCAAACAGCAACGCCGGGCCGCCCGCGCGCAGGGTGCGGTCAGCGATTTCTGTCATTTCCAGATACGGATCAACAGGAAGCGTAATGCGTTTGAGTTCGCCCTGCTTTTCCAGCAGCGCCAGGAAGTCGCGTAGATCGTGGTATTTCATGCAGTTAATCATGGCCTCTCTGTAAGCGCTTCATTATACGGTGTAAGACCGCGTGATGCTGTAATTTTGTTAAATTAGCGTGAACTTCCATGACTTACTCTCTTTTTCGCCATTATAATCACCTTAGCGATCCCGCCAGGGTTTTGGTATGCTTGCGCCCCGAACAATGGGAAGAGTGATTATGCAGGCCTGGTATTTACTGTATTGCAAACGCGGGCAACTTCAGCGCGCGCAGGAACATCTTGAACGTCAGTCTGTTAACTGCCTGACACCCGTGATCACGCTTGAAAAAATGCAGCGTGGAAGACGCACGACCGTCAGTGAGCCTCTGTTCCCGAACTATCTGTTCGTCGAGTTCGACCCTGAAGTGATCCATACCACGACGATCAGCGCCACGCGCGGCGTCAGCCATTTTGTGCGTTTTGGCGCCCATCCGGCAAGAGTACCGTCATCGGTTATTCATCAGCTTTCTGTCTACCAGCAGCCTGAAGATATTACCGATCCGGAAACCCCTTATGCCGGCGACAGCGTGGTGATCACCGAAGGCGCCTTTGAAGGGTTACAGGCCATCTTCGCTGAGCCGGACGGTGAAGCGCGCTCCATGCTGCTGCTCAACCTGCTGAACAAAGAGGTGTTGCAGAGCGTTAAAAACACCGATTTCCGCAAAGTTTAGAACTGCACGCCGAACAGACGACGCACGTTATCATCGGTTTGTGCTACCAGCCACTGCGCATCATCTCCGCGCCAGTGCGCCACTCGCTCAGCAATATGCCCCAGGTAGGCCGGTTCATTACGTCGTGATGGCGGTTTGGGCTGCATATCCCGGGGCAACAGATACGGCGCATCCGTTTCCAGCAGCAAACGATCGGCCGGGATAACGGGTAACAGCTCACGCAGTTCCAGCCCACGACGCTCATCGCAGACCCAGCCCGTGATACCCAAATAAAGCCCGCGGTTCAGGCAATCCAGCGCTTCCTGACGGGAGCCCGTAAAGCAGTGCAACACCGCGCCCGGCAGTTTCTCCAGCCAGGGTTCCAGTAGCGCCATAAAACGTTCATGCGCATCGCGACAGTGCATAAACACCGGCATCTCCAGCTCTGCTGCCAGCGCGAGCTGGGCGGTAAATGCCTTCTCCTGCTCTTCAGGCGTCGAGAAGTTACGGTTGAAATCAAGCCCGCATTCGCCAATGGCAACCACTTCTGGCGTTTGTGCCAGACGATGAAGCGCCTCAGCGCTTTCATGCGTCCACTGGCTGCTGTCATGAGGATGCACGCCTGCGGTGGACCAGCAGTGTTGATAGCGTTGCGCCAGCTGCCGTGCCTGCTCACTCTCATGCAGATTCGTTCCCGTCAGTAGCAGCCCACCCACGCCGGCGGCAAAGGCGCGCGCCACCACCTCATCGTGGTCTTTCGCAAACTGGGCGCTGGTGAGGTTAAGCCCGATATCAAACATACGTATCCCCATATGACAACCGCCCTGACGGGCGGTTGGTTTTATTCTTTAGTGGTCTCTTCAGACGGCTCGTCTTCTTCGTCCCCGGTACGCCCCTTTCCGACGTAGAAACGAGCGAAGAACACGCCGACTTCAAACAGGCAGTACATAGGTATCGCCAGTAAGGTTTGCGAGAAGACGTCCGGTGGCGTTAACAGCATACCTACGACAAATGCCCCCACCAGGATGTACGGGCGCTTCTTACGCAGATCGTCAGGCGTGGTCACCCCCACCCAGCAGAGCAGGACAATTGCTACGGGCACCTCGAAGGCGACACCAAAGGCCATAAACAGCGCCATCACGAAGCTGAGGTAGCTGGCGATGTCCGTCGACACCTGTACCCCTTCCGGTGCGGTATGCGTCAGGAAGCCGAAGGCCAGCGGGAAGACAACGAAGTAGGCGAACGCCATGCCGATATAAAACAGCAGCGAACTGGATACCAGCAGCGGAATAACCAGCTTGCGTTCATGCTTGTACAGCGCGGGCGCCACAAATGCCCAGACCTGATACAAAATGACCGGCGCAGAGGCAATCAACGACACCCAGAAGGTCAGTTTGATCGGGGTAAAGAACGGTGAAGCAACGTCTGTTGCAATCATCGTCGCGCCCAGAGGCATCTGTTTAATCAGCGGCGCGGAAACCACCTGATAGATATCGTTGGCAAAATAGACCAGACATAAAAAAATGAGGAAAACCGCAATAATGCAGTTTAACAGGCGCTTACGCAGCTCAATGAGATGCGTAATAAGCGGTTGAGTATCATCTACTGCCATGTTTACGCTTTATCACTCGACGAGGGGGATGATTCGGAAACGGGCGCGGCGGGTTTTACCTCAGCCGTTTTGACCACGGGCTCTTCCGGCGGCACCTGCTTTTTCACTTCGGGCTCCTGCGGCGATTGCTCTGGCGAAGCAGCCTGATGCTCCGCGCTGGAAGGCGTTACACCCTCGCGCTGCTCTTCGCTACCCTTCACCACCGGATTGTGGATGGTGTTTGCTTCATCGCTCGCCTTCTCAGGATCGTTAATGCTGTAAGAACGCTTCATGGATTCCGCCGCTTCGCGCAACTCATCCATTGATGCTTTCAGCTCCGGCGTCAGGTTGTCCATGCTCGCCTTTTCAACCTTTTTCAGGCTGTCCTGAAATTCCTGAAGCTTCAGCTCCTGCGCCAGCTCGTTCTGCACGGTAGTTGCCAGCGAGCGAAGCGCCCGCACCCAGCCCACGACGGTTTTCACCGCAACGGGTAAACGCTGCGGCCCCAACACAATCAGACCAATCACAAAGACCAGCAGTAACTCACCAAAACCAATGTCGAACACGAATTACACCTGCTCTTTATCGTGACGTTTAGCCTCTTCCTTTTTGGCTTCGTCCTGCTTATCGGCGATGGATTTAGCGGTAAAATCAGCATCCTGACTGGTTTTTTCCTGCTTATTCTCATCATCGCTCATGGCTTTCTTGAAGCCTTTGATTGACGCGCCCAGGTCGGAACCAATCGATCCGAGTTTTTTCGTGCCAAACAGCAGCACAACGATGACGGCAATGATCACTAACTGCCAGATACTGATACCACCCATGCGTGTTCCCCAGTGATAGATGATTAATTAGTCAGATCGCATTATACGTATGCAATCTCTCGATAGCGACGCTAATTCAGCGCGTTTTTCGCCAGCCAGCAAGCCAGACAACCACACCGGCAGCCATAATCCAGGCTGGCATCATTTCCCAGTCCGGACGATTGATCAACAGCAACGTGCCGCTTATCAGCAGCGTCGCGCCAATTCCAAAGAGATAGCGGGACTGCCCCTGACGCACGCGACTGGATTGAAGCTCGTGCGCGATTTTATCCATGCTGTGCTGAAGGTTCTTGCTCTGACGCAAACTGTCGTAAACCAGTTCAGGAATTTCAGGCATTTTTTCAATCCAGAACGGGCCTTTCTCTTTAAGCGAGCGAACCAGGGCTGGAATACCGACCTGATCCTTAATCCAGGATTCGAGGAACGGTTTCGCGGTTTTCCACAAGTCTAACTGAGGATAGAGCTGGCGGCCTACGCCCTCAACGTAAAGTAATGTTTTCTGAAGTAAAACTAATTGTGGCTGCACTTCCATATTGAAACGGCGTGCGGTGTTGAACAGGTTGAGCAGGACGTGTCCGAAAGAGATCTCCGAGAGCGGCTTTTCAAAAATCGGCTCACAGACGGTGCGGATCGCAAATTCAAACTCTTCCACGTTGGTATCTGGCGGAACCCAGCCTGAATCCACGTGCAGCTCGGCCACCTTACGATAGTCGCGATTGAAGAAAGCGATAAAGTTTTCGGCGAGATAACGCTTATCCTCTTTATTCAGCGAGCCGACAATACCGCAGTCGATGCCGATGTATTTCGGATCTTCCGGGTGCTCATAGCTGACGAAAATGTTGCCCGGATGCATGTCTGCATGGAAGAAGCTGTCGCGGAAAACCTGAGTAAAGAAGACCTGCACGCCACGCTCGGCCAGCAGCTTCATGTTGGTGCCCTGTTTTTCCAGCGCCACCACGTCCGAGACCGGAATACCGTAGATACGTTCCATCACCATCATGTTCTGACTGCAATAGTCAGAATAGACTTCAGGAACATACAGCATCGGGCTGTCTTCAAAGTTTCGACGCAGCTGAATGGCGTTCGCCGATTCACGCAGCAGGTTAAGCTCGTCAATCAGCGTTTTTTCGTATTCCCGTACCACTTCCAGCGGACGCAGACGGCGACCATCCGGCAACAGACGCGGCACCCAGCGAGCCAGGCGATAAATCAGCTTCATGTCTGCTTTGATAACCGGCAGGATATCCGGACGAATCACTTTGATGACCACCTCTTTGCCATTTTCCTTCAGGCGCGCGGTGTGAACCTGCGCAATAGAGGCAGAGGCCAGGGGCTGAATATCGAAATCATCAAACCAGGTCTCGATGGGGATATTGCCCATCGCTTCTTCGATTTGTTTCTTCGCTCTCTCTCCGTCAAACGGAGCAACGCGGTCCTGCAATAGCGCGAGCTGATCGGCAATCTGCGGTGGGAAAAGGTCGCGACGTGTTGAGAGCATCTGTCCAAACTTGATCCAGACCGGGCCCAGCTCCTGTAACGCAAGACGCAGGCGTGCGCCCAGTTCCTGATCCTTATGGCGATTCGGCATCCAGAACAGCGTGCGACGCCAAAGCCGAAGCGGCAGGGTGATACGCATTCTGGGGATAAGCTCGTCGAGCCCGTAGCTCAAAAAGGTGCGAACGATAAAATAGAGGCGCCGAATTTCACCAGGCGTCATTTGCCCTCCAGTTTTTCCAGCCGTTTGGTTAACGCATCAACTGCGCGCTCAACTGCCGCGGTCTCTTCTGCAAACCAGGCGACTTCTAAAGGCCCCGGCGCCATACGCCACTCTTCGGTCAGCACCTCGGCAGCATAGCGCTGTTGACGGAGCAGACCTTTACGCAGGAAAGCGGAACCCGTGCGCAGCGTTTTGCTTATACCTTCAGCCGCGATGTCGCCGATATAGGGCGCCAGCAGTTCCGCCGGGTCGAATTCAGCCTGATCGCTGAGTGCAACGAAGTTCTGTACCACCTGAATATCGCCTTCGACCTCCAGCTCACCGCTGCGAATAAGCGCCGTCATCTGCTGACGGTCACGCAGTTTTGGCAATACGCTCATGTGCGTAATCACCGAGCAGTCAGCCTCGCCTTCCCACTCCCCCAGAACGTCAAGCTGGCGTTCGCTGAAGACCAGCACAAGCGGCGTCGAGAACTCCTTTAAAACGATGCGCAGCACCTTTCCGTTAAGCCGCTGACGTGCGGTTTTCAGCGCCGGAGCGCGATACAGAAAGGCATTCAGCACATTCTCGATGCCAGCGGTGACTAAGGGTTTAATGGGCACGGGAAACCTCCACTCAGAACTTGTAACCACGATGCAGCGCGACGACACCCGCCGTCATATTGAAGTATTCCACGTTTTCAAACTCCGCATCCTGCATCATCGCTTTCAGCGTGTCCTGATCCGGGTGCATTCGGATGGACTCGGCCAGATAACGGTAACTTTCTGCATCGTTTGCCACCAGCTCGCCGATGCGCGGCAGAACGTGGAAGGAATAGGCATCGTAAGCTTTGCTCAGCGGGTCGATAATCGGTTTAGAAAACTCGAGTACCAGCAGTCGACCGCCCGGCTTAAGCACGCGGTACATGGAGCGCAGCGCTTTATCTTTATCGGTCACGTTACGCAGACCGAAAGAGATGGTGATGCAGTCGAACGTATTATCCGGGAACGGCAGCGCTTCGGCGTTGGCCTGAACATATTCAACGTTGCCTACCACGCCGATATTACGCAGCTTTTCGCGTCCCATTTTCAGCATGGAGTCGTTGATATCCGCCAGCACCACGCGGCCGGTTTCGCCAACCAGACGGGAGAATTTAGCGGTCAGATCCCCTGTGCCTCCGGCTAAATCCAGCACCGTTTGTCCACGGCGCACGCCGCTGCAATCAATAGTGAAGCGCTTCCACAAGCGATGAATGCCAAATGACATCAAATCATTCATCACATCGTACTTCGCCGCCACGGAATGAAATACGTGGGCCACCATGTCAGCTTTCTGCGCTTTGGCGACAGTCTGAAAGCCAAAGTGCGTTGTGTCTTGTGAATCGTCAACCATCTCAGAGCCTGCTAATCAGTCAAATGTTCGTGAAGTGTAACAGATTGGGCGCATTTGCCCTACGTTTCAACCACCGTGAAAGAAACGCGCCGGCTGCGCTTCGGGGGATAAACTCGCCGCTAAATCGTTGTCTTCATTGCGGCTATTTTGCTTACCGTCGCCTTCACGCAGACGAAACTCTTCGTCCTGAGCGGTAGCCTGCTCCACCAGTTCCGGATTAATCTCGCGTTTAACTTCCACCCCCAGGCTGCGAAACGCCTCCGCCTGCGCCAGCAAATTGCCACGCCCGGAGGAGAGTTTTTTCATCGCCTGGCGGTAGTTATCCTGCGCGCGATCCAGGCTTTGCCCCACCGAGGACATATCGTCCACAAACAGCCGCATTTTGTCGTACAGCTTGCTGGCGCGATCGGCAATCTGCTGCGCGTTACGGCTTTGGTGCTCATAGCGCCACAGGTTGGCAATGGTACGTAACGCCACCAGTAGCGTGGTGGGGCTGACCAGCATAATGTTATTTTTCAGCGCTTCGGTGATCAGTTCGGGCTGTCTGTCGAGCGCCAGCAGGAACGCAGGCTCGACCGGAATGAACATCAGCACATAATCCAGCGATCGCAGCCCCGGCAACTGCTGATAATCTTTTCTGCCCAACAGACGGATATGGTTACGCACGGAGGCGATGTGCTCCTGCAACGCTGTTTCACGGGTGTAGTCATCCTCAGCGTTGAAGTAGCGCTCATAGGCCACCAGCGTCATTTTGGCGTCGATAACCACATCTTTGCCCTGTGGCAGACGAACAATGACATCCGGCTGCATCCGCGAGCGCGCATCGTTCTCAATGCTGACCTGCGTTTCGTATTCGTATCCTTCGCGCAGGCCAGAGGCCTCCAGCACGCGCGTCATGACCACTTCGCCCCAGTTTCCCTGCGCTTTGTTATCACCTTTCAGTGCGCGCGTCAGGTTAACCGCCTCCTGCGCCATCTGCGCATTCAGCTGCTGGAGATTACGAATTTCATGCGCCAGCGTGTGGCGTTCGCGGGCTTCCTGACCAAAGCTGTCCTGTACCTGACGGCGAAAGCCATCCAGTTGTTCACGCAGCGGCGTCAGCAGGCTGTTCAGGCTCTGGCGGTTCTGCTCATCCACGCGGCGATTGCTGTGCTCAAAAATGCGGTTCGCGAGGTTCTCAAACTGCTCGCTAAGACGCTGCTCGCTGTTGATCATCTGACGGATTTTGTCTTCGGCGTGCAGTTGGGTGGACTCAAGACGGGTGGTCACTTCACGGAGATCGGCCTCCAGCGAGGTATTGATATCACGCAGATTGCGCAGTTCGTTATTGAGCAGTTCGCATTCGTCGCGCCAGTGGTCACTCAGCGCAAGCTGTTGTTTCGTCGCGCTGAGTTCAGCGACGATCTCCTCGCGCTCTGCCAGCTGTTCGGCTTTCTGCTGCGCATGCTGGTAGCCGGAAATGAGCCAGCCAATTCCCACGCTCACCAGCGCAATCACTGCATAAATCAGGATTGAGATATCCACAATGCCCCCTGCATCAACGTATTACCGCACAAAATAGAATTGTGCTGTATGAACGTCCAGTTTGAAAGGGTTTTCCTGCGAGGCGTTACACAAAAAGAAAAGGCCGAGCATGTCGGCCTTTCAGCACTGAAGAGAGAATTAGATCAGGCGGCGCGCCGCTTCAACCACGATTTTCACCGCATGGCTTTCAGTCTGCTTCATGGTTTCAGCGTTCGGGATCTCCTGCTGGGTACGGTTGACGATAACGCCCGCCACCATACCGGCACGCAGACCCTGGCTTGCGCACATGGTCAGCAGCGTCGCAGATTCCATTTCGTAGTTCATGACGCCCATCGACTGCCACTCTTCCATGGAGCCTTTGAAACGGCTCACCACGCGACCAGAGAAGGTGTCGTAACGCTCCTGGCCCGGGTAGAAGGTATCGGAAGAGGCAGTTACGCCCACGTGGGTGGTGGCGCCCACGGACTTCGCGGCTTCAACCAGCGCGGTGGTGCATTCGAAATCGGCCACTGCCGGGAATTCCATCGGTGCAAAGTGCAGGCTTGCCCCGTCCAGACGCACGGATGCGGTGGTAACCAGCACGTCGCCCACGTTGATGTGCGGCTGAATGGCGCCTGTGGTGCCGATGCGCAGGAAAGTACGAATGCCCAGCTGCGCCAGCTCTTCAACGGCGATAGAGGTAGACGGGCCACCAATACCGGTAGAGCACACGATCACCGCTTTACCGTCCAGCTCTGCGCGCCAGGTGGTGAATTCGCGATGCGCTGCCAGCTTAACCGGCTTATCCATCAGCGCGGCGATCTTTTCCACACGCTCAGGATCGCCAGGGACGATAGCAAGCGTAGCCCCTTGTAAATCGTTTTTAGTGAGGCCGAGATGAAAAACATCAGACTTAGACATAGGTGACTCCTCTGTGGGTCGGTTTGTCAGAAGAAGTAAAACGGTACTTTACAGAAGCAATGTGCATTATTTCGTGACACACCTCACCATGAATGAAAATGATTGCAGTTAATTTCCATAAAATAGTGATTCACATCACATTAACAAGTTATATCGCCGGGTGCTGCACAAAAGATAGACGCTATAAGGCACTGTGGATTGTTAACCTGGTGTCTATATTTATCTTTGCGCTAATCCATTCATTGGTACGGAGAATGCCATGACTGAAAAAACCGGTTTTGCACCTGCTGCGGCCCCGCATGCTTCAACCATCGTCTCAACCCCTGAAGAGGCCATTACCGCAGGCGAGACCTCCATTCCCTCCCAGGGAGAGAACATGCCAGCGTACCACGCGCGGCCAAAATCTGCCGATGGCCCGCTGCCCATCGTGATCGTGGTGCAGGAAATATTTGGCGTTCATGAACATATTCGCGACCTCTGCCGCCGTCTGGCGCTGGAAGGTTACCTGGCCGTTGCGCCGGAACTCTACTTCCGTCAGGGCGATCCGAATGATTACAGCGACATCCCGACGCTGTTCAGCAACCTGGTCAGCAAAGTGCCGGACGCGCAGGTGCTGGCCGATCTCGACCACGTTGCCAGCTGGGCGGCGCGCAACGGTGGCGACCCGCACCGTCTGATGGTGACCGGCTTTTGCTGGGGCGGACGCATTAGCTGGCTGTATGCCGCGCACAATCCGCAGCTGAAAGCCGCTGTGGCCTGGTACGGCAAACTGGTGGGTGAAAAGACCCTGAACTCGCCGAAACATCCGGTTGATATCGCTACCGATCTCAATGCCCCGGTGCTAGGGCTGTATGGCGGGCAGGATACCGGCATTCCGCTTGATACCGTCGAGACCATGCGCCACGCGCTGCGGGCGGCAAACGCGAAGGCCGAAATCGTGGTGTACCCGGATGCGGGACACGCGTTTAATGCCGATTATCGTCCGAGCTATCACGCAGAATCGGCGAAAGATGGCTGGCAGAGAATGCTGGCGTGGTTCAGCCAGTACGGCGGGAAGAAAGCGTAATACAAAAAGCCCGGTGGCGGCTGCGCCAACCGGGCAATCCAGCCCCACTACGCCTGACGCAAATTCTGCGCCGCCTGCACCATGTTCGCCAGCGCCGCGCGGGTTTCAGGCCAGCCGCGGGTTTTCAGGCCGCAGTCCGGGTTTACCCACAGGCGTTCCGCCGGAATGCGCTGGGCGGCTTTTCTCAGTAGCGATTCAATCCACTCCACGCTCGGCACGTTAGGGGAGTGAATGTCATACACGCCCGGCCCGATTTCGTTCGGGTAGTCGAACTCTTCGAACGACTCCAGCAGCTCCATGTCTGAACGCGAGGTCTCGATGGTGATCACATCGGCGTCGAGCGCGGCAATGGAGTCCATGATGTCGTTAAATTCGCAGTAACACATGTGGGTGTGGATCTGCGTGTCGTCCTTCGCGACGGCCGCGTTGAGGCGGAACGCCTCCACGCCCCACGTCAGATAAGCATCCCAGTCGCTGCGACGCAGCGGCAAGCCTTCACGCAGCGCCGGTTCGTCGATCTGAATGATGCCAATCCCCGCCGCTTCCAGATCCGCCACTTCATCACGCAGCGCCAGGGCGATCTGTTTGGCGATGGTTTCCCGGGATACATCTTCACGCGGGAACGACCAGCAGAGAATGGTCACCGGCCCCGTCAGCATGCCTTTTACCGGTTTGTCGGTCAGAGACTGGGCATACTTCGCCCACTCCACGGTGATCGCTTCCGGGCGGCTGACGTCACCGATCACCACCGGCGGCTTCACGCAGCGGGAGCCGTAGCTTTGCACCCAGCCGTTCTGGGTAAAGACAAAGCCGTCCAGGTGTTCACCGAAGTATTCCACCATATCGTTACGCTCGGCCTCGCCATGCACCAGCACGTCCAGACCCAGACGTTCCTGCTCGACGATCGCCTGTTTGATGTGCTCCGCAATGCCGGTGCGGTAGTGATTCGCATCCAGATTGCCCTTTTTGAAGTCCAGGCGCAGGCCGCGGATCTCGGTAGTCTGCGGGAAGGAGCCGATGGTTGTGGTCGGCCACGCGGGCAGGTTAAAGCGTGCACGCTGGGCTTCGGCGCGCACTTCATACGGGCTCTGGCGCTGGCTGTCCCGGGCAGTGATGGCCGCCAGACGTTTTTCCACCGCCGGGTTATGCACGCGCGTCGAGTGACGGCGCGCCTGGATCGGGGCGCTCCAGTCAGTAATCGCTGCTGTGTCGCCGCTGTTCAACGCGTCGCGCAGCAGAGCCAGCTCCTCACACTTTTGCAGGGCAAAGGCAAACCAGCTTTTCACCTCAGGGTCGAGTCGGGTCTCCACGCTCAGGTCGATCGGGCTGTGCAGCAGGGAACAGGAAGAGGCTACCCACAATTCACGTTTACCGACAATGTCCTTGATTTGTGCATATTTCCCGGTGAGATCGGCACGCCAGACGTTACGACCATTCACCAGACCGGCAGAGAGCAGCCACTCCGCAGGCAGACGCTTGTGCAACTCTGCCACATCGTCTTTGCCGTGAACGAGATCAACGTGCAGACCCTGAACCGGCAGCGCGGTAATGGTGTCGAGGTTCGGCGTTACGCCCTCGAAATAGGTGGTCAGCAGCAGCTTCACCTGGCCCGTGAGCGCGTCATACGCCGGTTTGAAGGCATCCAGCCACGCCTGCGGCAGCTCAAGCACCAGCGCCGGTTCATCGATTTGCACCCACTGAATACCGCGCTTACCCAGCTCAATCAGCACCTGCCTATAAACCGGCAGAATATCGTTCAGCAGGCTGAGGCGGTCGAACTGCTCGCCTTTCACTTTGCCCAGCCACAGGTAGGTGACCGGCCCCAGCAGCACGGGTTTCACCTGGTGACCCAGCGCCAGCGCTTCGTCCACTTCATCCAGAAGCTGGGTCCAGGTCAGTTTGAACTGCTGGCCCTTAACGAACTCCGGCACCATATAGTGATAGTTAGTGTTAAACCACTTGGTCATTTCCGCCGCTGCCGCTGGCTCACCCGTTGGCGCGCGGCCACGGCCGATGCGGAACAGGGTATCGATATCCACCGATCCATCGTTGTTCTGATGACGAGCCGGCACGTTGCCAAGCAGCAGGCTGGTGGTCAGAACATGGTCGTACCAGGCGAAATCGCCCACCGGCAGCAGGTCTACGCCCGCCTGTTTTTGCTGATCCCAGTGACGGGCGCGCAGCTCGCGCCCCACCGCCAGCAGTTCTTCGCGGGTGGCGTTACCCGCCCAGTAGCTTTCTTGCGCTTTTTTCAGCTCGCGACGCAGACCAACGCGAGGGAAACCGAGAGTGTGAGTGCGGATTGTCATGGCATACCCCTTGTAGAAATTCGTTATTTAGACGTCCAGATGTTTACACTTCTATAATTGGCAGGTACTGTATATTCCTCAAGCGCAAAATGTTCATGGCGAAGTGAAGGACTTTCATGATCGAGATAAAACACCTGAAAACGCTACAAGCGTTGCGGAACTGCGGTTCTCTTGCGGCGGCAGCGGCCACGCTGCACCAGACTCAGTCTGCCCTTTCTCACCAGTTCAGCGATCTGGAACAACGCCTCGGCTTTCGTCTTTTTGTGCGTAAGAGCCAGCCTTTGCGCTTTACGCCGCAGGGCGAAATTTTGCTTCAGCTGGCGAACCAGGTGTTGCCGCAGATTGCCAGCGCGTTGCAGTCCTGCAACGAGCCGCAGCAGACCACCCTGCGCATCGCCATTGAGTGTCACAGCTGTATTCAGTGGCTGACCCCCGCGCTTGAGAACTTCCGCCAGAAGTGGCCGCAGGTGGAGATGGACTTCAAATCCGGCGTCACGTTTGATCCGCAGCCGTCGCTTCAGCAGGGTGAGCTGGATCTGGTGATGACCTCAGATATTCTGCCGCGCAGCGGTCTGCACTATTCGCCAATGTTTGATTTTGAGGTGCGTCTGGTGCTGGCCCCGGACCATCCGCTGGCCGCTAAAACGCGTATCACGCCGGAAGATCTGGCAACGGAGACGCTGCTGATTTACCCGGTACAGCGCAGTCGTCTGGATATCTGGCGCCATTTCCTGCAACCCGCGGGCATCAGCCCACAGCTGAAAAGCGTGGATAACACGCTGCTGTTAATTCAGATGGTGGCGGCCAGAATGGGGATTGCAGCGCTGCCGCACTGGGTGGTCGAGACGGTTGAACGCCAGGGTCTGGTGGTCACCAAAACCCTGGGTGAAGGACTGTGGAGCCGGCTGTACGCCGCCGTGCGCGACGGCGAGCAGCGTCAGCCGATTACGGAAGCGTTTATTCGCTCAGCGCGGAACCACGCGTGCGACCATCTTCCGTTTGTGCGGAGCGCGGAGCGACCCAGCGGCGATGTACCCACAGCGAAGCCAGGATCACCGTTCCCCCAATAAGGAAACTCGGCCAGTGCGGCTGCTCCTGCCAGATGGCGAGGTTCACCAGTAGCCCCGCCGGCACGTGCACATTGTTCATGATCCCCAGCGTCCCGGCGTCTACCTGCGTAGCGCCGTAGTTCCACATAAAATAGCCCAGCCCCGACGCCACCACGCCCAGCCAGACCAGAACGCTCCACTGCACGGAGGTAGTCGGCAGCTTTTGCGGATTGCCGAGCAGAAACCACGCCGCTACCGCGACAATCGCCGCGCCCATATAGAACCACGCAAACGCGTTATGCTGCGGCATCGGGCGGGTCTCCATCAGACGTTTGTAACCCACCATCCCGATGGCAAAGCTGATATTAGCGAGCTGGACGAACATCAGCCCGGTCCAGAAGTGATCGCTTACCTTGTCATAGCGAATAATCGCCGCGCCAATGACTGCCAGCGCAGCGCTCAGCAGATATCCCCAGCGCAAACGGCGCCTGCTGAGCAAGTCATAAATCAGCGTGATGTAGAGCGGCGTCAGCACGGTGAAGAGCAGAAATTCCGAGACGGACAGGTAAACGTAGGCCCGGAAGCTGAACAGGTACATGATGCCGAGCTGCATCGCGCCTACCAGCATGTACAGCAGTATCGTTTTTAGCGACTGCCCGCGGGTACGCAGGAACGGCAGGAACACCAGCGCCGCCAGCCCCACGCGCATAAGTACCGAGAAGTAGCTGTCGACCGATCCGGCAAGGTATTCGCCAATCAGACTAAAGGAGAAGGCCCACAGGATAGTGGTGATAATGAGTAGCGCCACAATGCTTGTCTCTCAGAAAGAAGGAGAGGCATTGTAGCGAACTCTTTAGTTGACATCTGAACAATAAACAATCAATTGAAGATTATTCAAGGAACAGTTTGCGCAGATACTTAGGCACGGCGTTATCGCCGTTGGTGCCGATCACTTCCAGCTCCGGGTGCAGATCTTTCAGGCGCTGGTGCGCGTTCTGCATGATGCAGCCTTTACCCGCCATGGAGAGCATCTCGGCATCGTTCATGCCATCGCCAAAGGCGATACAGTCTTTCAGATCAAAGCCCAGCCGTTTCGCTACCGCTTCCAGCGCGTGACCTTTGGACACCCCGCCCGCCATCACTTCCAGACAGGTCAGCGTGGAGAAGCTCACGTTCACGCGGTCGCCCCAGCGGGCGTTGATCGCCTGCTCCAGCGGCAGTAACTCCTCATGATTTACACAGGTGAAGAATACCTTGCTGATCCCTTCCGGCTCCAGCAGACCCGGCTCATACAGTGAGTACTGGAATACGGCTTCCTTGAAAAAGCGCATCTCTTCCGGGCGGTGGCGGTTCATAAACCACTCGTCATCGCGGTAAACGTTAGTCACGATATCCGGGTTGTTATGCACAATGCCGAACAAATCGGTGGCGATGTCACGATCGAGATTATGGGTAAAAATCAGGTTGCCGTCCGTGTCATGTACGCGCGCACCGTTAGAGGTGATCATGTACGACTTGATCTCCAGGTTATCGCGGATCTGTCCCACGTCCACGTGGTGGCGACCGGTGGCGAACACAAAGTTCACGCCACGGGCAGTCAGGAGTTTTAGGGTCTCTTTCGCATAAGGCGACAGGGTGTGGTCGGGGGAAAGCAGCGTGCCATCTAAATCAGATGCAACAACCTGGTACATAGGGATTTCAACCTCTGGTGGAAAACAATAATCAGTTATGCCTGTTGAAAAATTCAACAATGGCGTTGAGCGCGACTGAGCGCATAGCGTCCTTTTCAAAAAGGATCTCATGGTACGCACCGTTGATGACCAGCGGTTTACCCCCTTCGCAGGGATGGCCCGCAGCGGCGCGAAGTTCACAATAGCGGTCATGCATGCGGTTATCCACCACACGCTCTTCTTCCGCCTGGATCAGGAGCGTCGGCGTGTCATCATCACCTACGCCCGCCAGCACTTGCTCACCGGCATGAATACCTTCCCGCACCCAGTGCCAGGTGGGGCCGCCGACCCGCAGACGCGGTTCATCGGCATAAAAACGCAGGTTGCGGCGATAACGCTGCCGACTGTGGGTTAACACGTTAATGGCAAACGGCAATGCCCGCCAGCGTCCTGTTCCGATGGCATAGCCCTCACGAATGCGCTGATGGCCCTCAGCCCAGTCGAGAAGATGGCGCACCATCCAGTCAGGAAAACGTATCACAATGCCGTACATCGGCGCGGTCAGCGCAATGGCGTCACACTGGTGCTTATGGCGCTGCAAAAACAGCGTCGAGATCGCCCCCCCCATGGAGTGGGCAAGAATATAACGCTTGCGCCACGGTCCGGGCTGCACTTCCTGCTGCCAGAACGCGGCCAGATCGTCGACGTAATCGCTGAAGTTATCCACGTGGCCGCGATGGGTATCCGGCAACATCCTGCCAGAAAGCCCCTGCCCGCGATGGTCGATAATTAACACATCAAAGCCCAGATGGAACAGGTCATACGCCAGCTCGGCATATTTGATATAGCTTTCGATGCGCCCGGGGCAGACCACAATCACCCGGTCATTTTTTTCATCACGGAAACGAACGAAGCGTACCGGGATTTCCCCGACGCCCATAAACTCATCTTCCTCACGCTGGCGCCAGAAATCGGTCAGCGGCCCCATGGAGAAAGCAGCAAATGCGTTTTCTCGTGTTTCCCAGTCCTTTTTCTGCTGAAACATTGGGTTTCCACCCCCCGTAATTCAGGGAATATCGTTTTTTTCGTCACCGGTCACAAAATGACTCAACAATAGCGTATTGTGGCATAAAAACAGACGATCCGGGAGTTTCAAATGACCTTCGAGTGGTGGTTCGCCTACCTGCTGACATCCATCATCCTCAGCCTTTCACCTGGCTCGGGCGCAATCAACACCATGACCACCTCCATTAATCACGGCTATCGCGGCGCGGCGGCGTCAATCGCCGGTTTACAGACCGGGCTTGGCATTCATATTGTGCTGGTGGGGATTGGTCTGGGCACGCTGTTCTCCCGTTCGGTGCTGGCCTTCGAGGTGCTGAAATGGGCTGGCGCAGCGTATCTTATCTGGCTGGGTATTCAGCAGTGGCGCGCCGCAGGCTCGATTGATCTGCATACGCTCTCCCGGACGCAAACACGCGGCCACCTGTTTAAACGCGCGGTGTTCGTTAACCTGACCAACCCGAAAAGCATCGTGTTCCTCGCCGCCCTGTTCCCGCAGTTTATCGTGCCGCATCAGCCACAGGTGATGCAGTACGTGGTGCTGGGCGCGACCACCATTATTGTCGATATCATTGTGATGATTGGTTACGCGACGCTGGCGCAGCGAATTGCGGCGTGGATCAAAGGGCCTAAACAGATGAAGGCCCTGAACAAAGTCTTTGGTTCGCTGTTTATGCTGGTTGGCGCGCTGCTTGCGTCAGCGCGTCATGCTTAGCGAGAAATGATGAGATGAATGCCGAAGCCGGCGAACAGCGCGCCGGCAAAGCCGTCGATCCACTTCGCGATGCGCTGGTAGCCGCGACGCATCGCCGGTAAGGCAAACAGGCTTGCCACAACGGTAAACCAGGCGAACGTCTCAACAACGATCAGCAGGAAGATCCCCCAGCGCGCGCCCGCGCCGACGTTATCCCCTACAAACAGCGAGAACACAGAGCCGAAGTAGATAATCGCTTTCGGGTTCGCCAGGTTGGTCAGCAGCCCTTTCACAAAGCTACGGCCGCCCGTTGCCAGCTCAACCTTTGGCTCTTCCGGCTTTTTCTCTTCTTTCTTCAGCGCCCCGCGCAGCATCTGGTAGCCCATCCAGCACAGGTATAGACCGCCGCCGACCATGATGATGTTATGCAGCCACGCCATTTTCGCCAGGATCAGGTTCAGACCGAGCAGCGCAACCGCCGCCCAGACCATGACGCCCATGGTAATACCGAGCACACCCATCATTGCCTCTTTGCGGGAGCGGCTGACGGCCGTTTGTGACACGAAGAAAAAGTCAGGGCCAGGGCTCATCAGCGCAACGATGTGCACTAACGCCACGGTGAGAAATAGCATTAACATAATTAGCTCGCGGGGAAATAATACAGTGAGTCACCATCCTGGCACTTTTTCGCCCGGCTGACTACTCCTCATCATCACCATCAGCGTGGGAACGGATGAGCGCCATAAACTCTTTACCGAAGCGCTCCAGCTTGCGCGTGCCAACGCCGTTGACGCTGAGCATCTCGCTGGCGCTGAGCGGCATTTGCTCGGCCATCTCGATAAGCGTCGCGTCGTTGAACACCACGTATGGCGGGATGTTCTCTTCATCCGCAATGGCTTTACGCAGCTTACGCAGCTTGGCGAACAGCTTGCGATCGTAGTTACCGCCGTAGGATTTTTGCATCACGCGCGGCTTCAGGGCGACGACGCGCGGAACGGCGAGCTTCAGTTCAACCTCGCCACGCAGGACCGGTCGCGCCGCTTCGGTCAGCTGAAGCGCAGAGTGCTGGGCAATGTTCTGCGTGGCAAAGCCGAGATGAATCAGCTGGCGGATGATACTCACCCAGTGCTCGTGGCTCTGGTCTTTACCGATGCCATAAACCGGCAGCTTGTCGTGACCCATATCGCGGATACGCTGGTTGTTAGCCCCGCGCAGCACTTCAACGACGTAGCCCATCCCAAAGCGCTGGTTCACGCGTCCGATAGTCGATAGCGCTTTGCGCGCGTCCATCAGGCCATCGTACTGCTTCGGCGGGTCGAGGCAGATATCGCAGTTGCCGCACGGTGCCTGACGCCCTTCACCAAAGTAGTTGAGCAGTACCAGACGGCGGCAGGTTTGCGCTTCGGCGAAGGCCCCCATCGCGTTAAGCTTGTGGCGTTCGATATCCTGCAACTGCCCCTGCGGTTTCTCCTCGAGACAGCGGCGCAGCCACGCCATATCCGCCGGGTCGTAAAACAGCATCGCTTCCGCAGGCAGGCCGTCACGCCCGGCGCGGCCGGTTTCCTGATAGTAGGATTCGATATTGCGCGGAATGTCGAAATGCACCACAAAGCGCACGTTGGGCTTGTTGATCCCCATCCCGAACGCCACCGTTGCGACCACGATTTGCAGGTCGTCGCGCTGGAATTTCTCCTGCACGTCGGCGCGGATATGGTTCTCAAGCCCGGCGTGATAGGCCGCGGCGCTAAAGCCACGGTTTTGCAGACGCGCGGCGGTGTCTTCCACCTTCGCACGGCTGTTGCAGTAGATGATGCCGGACTTTCCGCGCTGCTCCTGCACGTAGCGCAGGAGCTGGTCCAGCGGCTTGAACTTCTCCATCAGCATATAGCGGATGTTTGGACGGTCGAAGCTGCTGACCTGAATATATGGGTCGTTCAGCCCCAGCAGGCGAACGATGTCCTGACGCGTGGTGTCATCCGCCGTGGCGGTAAGCGCCATAAACGGCAGTTCGGGGAAGCGCTGACGAAGCTGTCCAAGAGCGGCGTATTCCGGGCGGAAATCGTGCCCCCACTGGGAGATACAGTGCGCTTCATCCACCGCCAGCAGCACCGGATTCCAGTGCGCCAGATGATCGAGGAAGTTGTCCAGCATCAGGCGCTCTGGCGCGATATACAGCAGGCGGATCTGCCCGGTGCGGCACCCGGCCATCACCTCTTGCTGTTGCTCGCGGGTCTGCGTCGAGTTCAGACAGGCCGCCGCCACGCCGTTGGCAAGCAGCTGGTCGACCTGGTCTTTCATCAGGGAAATAAGGGGCGATACCACGACCGTCAGGCCATTAAGCACCAGCGCGGGCACCTGATAGCAGAGCGATTTACCGCCGCCGGTCGGCATGACCACCAGGCAATCGCGGCCTTCCAGCACGGTTTCAATGATGGTTTCCTGGCCAGGGCGGAACTGCTGGTAGCCAAAGGTTTCCTGCAAAACCTGTTTAGCCAGCGATTCCTGATTCAATACTTCCGCCTGCGCCACGTTAACCCCATATGCCAGAAATGAAACAGGCGCTATTTTCAGCGCCTGAGAGAGAAACTTCAACGTTTAACGCAAAAACATTCGAGCGACCTAGAAAATATCGTTCAGCATGACGCCCACACCGACGCGGGTCTGGTTGAAATTGTAGTCGATCAGCGATTCGCCATACCCGCTATACACCTGAGTATAGAGACGAACGTGTTTCGTTACCGGGTAGCTCAGGCCCAGCTCTGCACCGCCGTAGCCGGTATTCCAGTTGTACTGGCCTTTGGCGCTCAGCACCGCGTCACCCAGCTGATAGCCCACTTTAAGCTGATAGTAGCCCATATATTTGGTGATATCCGGGTTGTCATCGGTGCTGCCCACCACGTACCACGGCTTCACTTCCACCATGAAATTGCCGTTCTGCGCCATCAGACGCGTATAGATGCGGTTCCAGCTGCGTGAGGTTGGGTCGGAACGACCGTTGGAATCGTGGTTATAGCCCACCTCCACGTCTCGCAGCGTCCAGCCTGCAAACTCATAATCGGTGGCGAAACCGAGGAACAGCTGCGGTTCATAGTTGGTTTCGCGGAACGGTGAAGATTCCCCGCTGTTGGAGAGCTGCCACCATGACTTCTGCGTGTAAGACGCGCCAAGCACCGAGTTCGGCCCCAGGATGCCGCGCCAGAACGGGAAGGCGAGGCTGAGCTGGAACTTCACCTCATCTTTACGCGCATTATCAGACCAGTTATAGGAGCTTATCGCCTCTTTGTTGAGAGCGCTGGTCTGGGTGTAGATCACGTAGTTTGTATCATAAGGGTACAGCGTGAACGGATTGTCATGCTCCTGAAGCATATTGGCGATGATGCTGCCCTTAACGGCAGGTTTATCATGCACCTCTTTGATCGTCGCTTCCTGCGCATATGCTGTGAGGGGCAGCGCAACCGCCGCCAGTAACCAACCCAGATACGTCCGCATCGGTGGTGTTCTCCTGAAATGGTGACATTTAATGAATAGTTTTGTCCGGGCATTCTACAGACTTCTGCGATAACTTCCGCTTCCTCGTTTCTTAAAGTGGCATTCCTTTATCCTGAAGCATAAAATCAACATTTTGTTAACAACAAGGATGCCACGTCAGATGTCAGCCACACTCACCGCCGAAGAAACCTTAAAGCTCGTGGGCGAGATTTTTGTGTACCACATGCCGTTCAACCGTGCACTGGGTCTTGAGCTGGAGCGATACGAAAAAGACTTCGCTCAGCTGAGTTTCAATAATCAGCCAATGATGGTCGGTAACTGGGCGCAAAGCATTTTGCACGGCGGGGTCATTGCCTCCGCGCTGGACGTGGCGGCCGGTCTGGTGTGCGTGGGTAGCACGCTGACGCGCCATGACACCATCAACGAAGATGAGTTACGCCAGCGCCTGTCGCGCATGGGCACCATCGATTTACGCGTCGACTACCTGCGTCCGGGACGCGGAAACCGCTTCACCTGCACCAGCAGCCTGCTGCGCGCCGGGAATAAAGTTGCCGTCGCCCGCGTTGAGCTGCATAACGAGGAGCAGGTTTATATCGCCAGCGCAACCGCCACTTATATGGTGGGTTGAGACGGCAAATTCGGGTAAAATTACTTAACTTTTTTGTAACGGATTTTCCCGATGGATGCTAAACAGACGCGGCAGGGCGTTTTACTCGCCCTTGCCGCTTATTTTATTTGGGGTATCGCACCGGCGTACTTCAAACTTATCGCCTATGTCCCGGCGGACGAGATCCTCACTCACCGCGTCATCTGGTCCTTTTTCTTCATGATTGCGCTGATGAGTATCAGCCGTCAGTGGTCAGGCGTCAAAACGCTGCTGAAAACCCCGAAGAAGGTCTTCCTGCTCGCTCTCTCTGCGGTGCTGATTGGCGGAAACTGGCTGCTGTTTATCTGGGCGGTGAATAACCATCACATGCTCGAAGCCAGCCTGGGCTACTTTATTAACCCGCTGGTCAATATTTTGCTGGGGATGATTTTCCTTGGTGAGCGCTTTCGCCGGATGCAGTGGGTGGCGGTGATTCTGGCCTTCTGCGGCGTGCTGGTACAGCTGTGGACCTTCGGCTCACTGCCGGTTATCGCCCTGGGGCTGGCGTTCAGCTTTGCCTTCTACGGCCTGGTGCGTAAAAAAATTGCCGTGGAAGCGCAGACGGGAATGCTATTTGAAACCCTGTGGCTGCTGCCTGTCGCCGCAATCTATCTGTTCGGTATTGCCGACAGCGCCACCAGCCACATGGGCAGCAACCCATGGTCGCTGAACCTGATGCTGATGGCCGCGGGCGTGGTCACGACGATCCCCCTGCTGTGCTTTACCGGCGCGGCAACGCGTCTGCGCCTCTCCACGCTGGGCTTCTTCCAGTACATTGGCCCCACGCTGATGTTCCTGCTGGCGGTGGTGTTTTACGGCGAGGTGCCGGGTGCGGATAAGATGGTGACGTTCGCCTTTATCTGGGTGGCGCTGGCCATCTTTGTTGCGGATGCGATTTATACCCAGCGCAGGGTGCGCAAAGGGCTGTGATGTTGCCCTCACCCTAACCCTCTCCCACAGGGGAGAGGGTTCCCCAGTAATTTGAAAGCAAAAGCGATAACATTGCCTCAGAATAACTGAGGGCTTTACAGGGATGTTAC